>NZ_JBMVFA010000024.1:0-129497 GCF_049543595.1 Kitasatospora sp. NPDC094028
GTCCCGCCCGCCCTGCTCCCCGACGAGCGCATCCTCCAGGAGGTCATCCATGGACTCCGCGCGCTCTGACCGACCGTCCGCGCCGGCCCGCCCCCCCCCCCCCCCCCCCCCCCCCCCCCCCCCCCCCCCCCCCCCCCCCCGCCCCCCCCCCCCCCCCCCCCCCCCCCCCCCCCCCCCCCCCCCCCGGCCGGGTCAGGCGACCCGCTCCAGCGTGCCGGTGTGCAGCTGGCCGACCCGGCCGCCCTCGCCCTCGAAGGTCCAGAACGCCCGGACCGTCAGCCGGTTGAGGTCCATGACGTGGCTGACGGTGATCCCGCTCTGCTCCGTCCAGCTGACGAAGTAGATCTCCGGCGCGACCTCGGCGACGTGCAGCCGCACGTCCTCCCACTGGCCCGCCGACTCGCCGAGGCCCTCCCAGCGCAGCCGCGTGCCGTCGGCCGAGTAGGTGTTGCGGAACGCAGCGCCGTTGTCGACCTGGAAGACGTAGGTGCGGCCGGCGAAGGCGGGCAGGGACGCGGTCATGGTGCGGCGGCTCCTCGGTACGGCGCTCTCGTGCGGTGCTCGCGACGCAGCGCGCGGTGGTCTGGTGCGGTGGTCCGGTTCAGCGGGGTCTTGCTCGGGGGTCTTGCTCGGGTGTCTTGCCGGGCGGGCTCTTGTGCAGTGCGGAAGTGCCAGGACTCCAATTTATCCGACCGGGCCCACGGCGCGGCGGTGGACGGCGCCAGGTTCCGGCCCGGTTCCGGCCCGGTTCCGGCGCGGATCCGGGCGCCGTTTCCGGGCCGCCGCCCGCGCCGCCCCGGCGGACCGGCGGGAATGATCAACTCGGCCGCCACACAGCGTCGTTGATCGACACCAGTGTGAACTGCGCGACAAGCGGCCCGGGGGAGTTGTCCGTTCACGGACGGCCCGCCTAGCCTGCAACGGTCGTCCGCCGTCGCGGACCCCGCCGCCGGGACGCCGAGTCCCGTCCACCCGCCGGCGGGTAACTCGAGCATCACAGTGGACGGGAGCGGGGGAACCAAGGTCAGTGCCCGGCCGTGCGCTCCCGCGTGCGCGCCGCGGCTTGGGGTGAAGCCGTCGTATCCGGCGGCCGGGCGTCCTCAGCCCGAACCCGACAGCTCACCTCGCAGGCGTCGCAGAGGACATCCCATGCAGCTGCCTGCCCGGCGCCGTGCGCCGCGCCACGCCCGCCCGTCCCACCGCGCCCGCAACACCGCCGTCGCCGCGACCGGGGCACTCGCCATGAGCGGCGCCGCCCTGCTCGGCCTGCCGGCCGCCACCGGCGCCCAGGCGGCGACCGCCCCGACCGTCACCCAGGACCGGCTCGCGCCGGCCGCCATGGTCGCGGGCAAGGCCACCACCGCCTCGCTCACCCTCCACTCCTCGGCCTGCTTCACCGCGAAGACCGTGGGCGTGGGCGTGCGCGACGCGAAGGGCACCAACCTCGACTTCCCCGGCAACGCCTCCAACGTGCAGATATGCCCGGGCGGCACGACCTTCACCAGTGCCGCCCGCAGCCTGCCGGCCGGCACGTACACCCAGTTCGGCTTCTGGCAGGACAGCGCCGGCGCCTGGCACAACCTGGCCTCGCAGAAGCTGGTGGTCTCGACCACCGCGACGCCGGCGCCCACCCCGGCCCCGAAGCCGACCACGCCGACCACCCCGCCGGCCCAGGCCGCCCCGATCGCCGGCAAGTCGATGGCCTTCGACGAGGAGTTCAACGGCCCGATCGCGTACGGCTCCCGCTGGACCGGCGACCAGAGCAGCTCGTACCACTACAAGACCCACAACCCGAACGACAACAAGCTCGACTGGATCGACCAGAGCAAGGTCACGGTCGCGAACGGCGTCGCCACCTTCACCGCCACGCCGGGCAGCCACACCCTGGAGAACGGCAAGCAGTCCTGGGACACCGGCCTGCTCACCACCGAGTTCTCCAGCCAGGGCTTCCAGGTGAAGACCGGCGACTACGCCGAGACCCGGGTCAAGCTCCCGGCCGGCACCGGCGCCTGGCCGGCGCTGTGGACCTGGAACGGCACCAGCGGCGCGCACGGGGAGATCGACTCCTTCGAGTACCACCCCGACCACCCGAACCTGCTCGAACTGACCAACCACGTCAACCCGAGCAGCCCCGACTACCTGACCGACGCCAAGAGCGTCGCGAAGGACCAGTGGGTCACCATCGGCACCTACTACGGCGCGAACTCGGTGGACTGGTACGTCAACGGCGTCAAGGTCTTCTCGGACGGCAAGGGCGTCGGCGCCAACTGGTCCGCGTACCTGATCCTCAACCTGTCGGTGTCGGCCGGGAAGTACCACCCCGCGCCGCAGGGGACCGCCCCGATCACCTTCGCCGCCGACTACGTGCGCGTGTACCGGTGACCACCACCAAGTAGCCCGTAGCCCGTGGCCTGCGAGCCAGCCGCTCTCGGGAACCGGCAGTCGTCCCGACCACCACGTGGTCGGAACGGCTGCCGGTTCTTGCGTTCCGCCCCCCGCCGCGGTCAGGGGGCGAGGACCTGGCCCAGCCTGGTCGCGATCCGCTGCATCACCGGCACCAGCGAGGCGGCGCCGGTCTGCTCCTCCAGGGCCCGGACGCGGGCCTCCGGGCCGGAGACGGACAGGGCGGTGGGCGTCGGCGCGCCGGGGACGGCGAGGGCGATGCAGCGGACGCCGATCTCCTGCTCCTGGTCGTCGACGACGTAGCCGCGCTCGCGCGCCTCGGCGAGCTGGCGGATCAGTTCCTGCGGGTCGGTGACGGTGAACTCGGTGTGCGCGGGAAGGGGGTTGGGGCCGAGGACGGCGCGCGCCTCGTCCTCGGGGAGCTGGGCGAGCAGCGCCTTGCCGACGCCGGTGCAGTGCGGCTGGACGCGCCGGCCGACCTCGGTGAACATCCGCATCGAGCGCCGCGACTGCACCTGCCCGACGTACACCACCTCGCCGCCCTCCAGCACCGCCAGATTGGCGGTCTCGCCGGTGGCCTCCATGAGTTCGGCCAGGTACGGGCGGGCCCAGCTGCCGAGCAGCCGGCCGGCGGTCTCGCCGAGGCGGATCAGCCGGGGGCCGAGGGTGTAGCGGCGCGCGGTGTCCTGGCGGACATAGCCCTGTTGGACGAGGGTACGAACCAGTCGGTGGATGGTGGGCATCGGGAGGCCGGACGTCGTGGAGAGTTCGCTGAGCGTGGCCACGCCGCCGGAGTCGGCCAGTGCCTCCAGGAGGGCGAAGGCGCGCTCGACGGACTGCACGCCGCCGCTCGCGCGGTCTGGGCCTGTCGTCGATGCTGGGTCGGAGGTCCGGGCCACCGGCGTTCCCTTCGCTGTCGGGGCGGAGTAGAGTCCCGGCGATCTTTCAACAAACCGTTGAAATTCTGTATCGCGGAAACTAGTGTCCACCTTACAGAATCGAACTCGCCGACAGGCGGGCTCCGATCAAGGAATCTCCCCGAGGGGGCTCCCACCGGAACTCCCTTCGCCAGGCTCAACCGTCTTAGGAGTGTCCTGCCCATGGCTGCAGATCAGGGACCCGGCGCCTCTCCCGCCGCTCCGGTCGTCACTGTCGCCGGTCCGCGCGTCCACCGGGCGGAGGAGGTGCTCACCGCGGAGGCGATCGCCTTCGTCGTCGGCCTCCATCGCGCCTTCGAGGGGCGCCGGCAGGAACTGCTGGCCCGGCGCAGGGCCCGGCGCGCCGAGATCGCCGCCGCCGGCACCCTGGACTTCCTCCCCGACACCGCCGACATCCGGGCCGGCGACTGGACGGTCGCCGAGACGCCGCGCGCCCTCCAGGACCGCCGGGTCGAGATCACCGGCCCCACCGACCGCAAGATGGTCGTCAACGCCCTCAACTCCGGCGCCAGGATCTGGCTCGCCGACTTCGAGGACGCCAGCTCCCCCACCTGGGAGAACGTCGTCGGCGGACAGGTCAACCTGATCGACGCCTTCGAGGGCCGGATCGACTTCACCAGCCCCGCCGGCAAGGCCTACACCCTCAAGCCCGCCGCCGAACTCGCCACCGTCGTCGTCCGCCCGCGCGGCTGGCACCTCGACGAGAACCATCTGCTCGTCGACGGCACCCCGGTCGCCGGCGCCTTCGTCGACTTCGGCCTGTACTTCTTCCACAACGCCGCGCGGCTCATCGCCAAGGGCGCCGACGACCCCAACTCCGGCCCCTACTTCTACCTGCCGAAGACCGAGAGCCACCTCGAAGCCCGGCTCTGGAACGACGTCTTCACCCACGCCCAGGCCGAACTCGGCATCCCGCACGGCACCGTCCGCGCCACCGTGCTGATCGAGACCATCACCGCCGCCTTCGAGATGGACGAGATCCTCTACGAACTGCGTGAACACGCGGCCGGCCTCAACGCCGGGCGCTGGGACTACCTGTTCTCGATCGTCAAGAACTTCCGCGACGCCGGCGAGCACTACATCCTCCCCGACCGCAACGGCCTCACCATGGCCTCCCCGTTCATGGCCGCCTACACCCGGCTGCTGGTGCGCACCTGCCACCGGCGCGGCGCCCACGCGATCGGCGGCATGGCCGCGTTCATCCCCAGCCGCAAGGACCCGGAGGTCAACGCCGCCGCCCTGGAGAAGGTCACGGCCGACAAGGAGCGCGAGGCCGGCAACGGCTTCGACGGCTCCTGGGTCGCCCACCCGGACCTCGTCCCGGTCGCCCGCGCCTGCTTTGACGCCGTGCTCGGCGAGCGGCCCCACCAGAAGGACAACCCCGGGCCGGCCGAACCCGTCACGCCCGCCCAGCTCCTGGACATCGCGGGCGCCGGCGGCAGCTGCACCCGCGTCGGGCTGCACAACGCCGTCCAGGTCGGCATCCGCTACATCGAGGCGTGGCTGCGCGGCCTCGGCGCCGTCGCGATCTTCCACATGATGGAGGACGCCGCCACCGCCGAGATCTCCCGCTCCCAGATCTGGCAGTGGATCCACAACGGCGTGGTGCTCGCCGACACCGGCGAGAAGGTCACCGCGGAGCTCGTCCGCACCCTGGTCGCCACCGAACTCGCGGAGCTGCGGGCCGAGTCGGGCGAGGAGGCCTACGCCGCCGGGCGCTGGGCGGAGGCCGCGCGGCTCTTCGAACAGGTCGCGCTGGCCGAGGAGTTCGTGGACTTCCTGACCCTCCCCGCGCTGCCCCTGCTGGGCTGACCCCACCCCGGGCACGGCCCGTGAACCACCTGGCCCGTTCCGCACGGCGACGAGTCCGCCCGGCCTCGTCGCCGTGCGGAACGGTCTTTTTCCGTTGTCCGGCAAAGGAGTTGGAACATGGCAAGGATCTTCTTCAATGGTCAGGCGATGGTCGGCGGACCCTTCCACGCCAAGGTCGCGGACGCGCTGGTCGGGCCGGCCCGCACCGCGCCCGGATACCGGTTCTTCTCCATCGACGACGTGTGCCCGGGGCTCCTGCGCGACGCCGCCGCCGACACCGCCATCGAGGGCGAGCTGTACGACATCAGTCTGGAGCGCCTGCGGGACGTCATCCTGCCCGGCGAACCGCGTGAGCTGGAGCTCGGCGTGATCGAGCTGGAGGACGGCTCGGCCTGCCTGTCGATGCTGCTGGCCCGCGGCGAGGTCGAGCGCGGCGTGCACCGCGAGATCACCCACCACGGCGGCTGGCGCGCCTACCTCGCCACCCTCGGGCGCACGGCGTGAGCCCGCGCTGACGGGCGGGGCTCGGCAACGGCGAGCGAACAGCGAACGGTGAACAACGAACAACTGACAGATGACGACTTTCAACATCTGTTATCTGTTATCTGTCGGCTGAAAGTTGTTCGCTGACATCTGTTCGTCGAAACCCGTCCGCCACCCACCCCGGCCCTCACCGCCGACACCCGCGGCCCCGGACCCTCGCCGTGGGTTCGGGGCCGCGCTCCGTGCGCCCCGAGGGCCGCACGGAGTCCGGGTCACGCACCGTCCCTGGGCGTCCCGGAGTCGGGGGGTGTCACACCGGCCGGGCGGCCAGCTCCCTGGCGGCGCGGGCGCAGGCCTGGGCGATCCGGTCCTCGTCGACGGTGGTCAGCCGGCCCTTCTCCACCACCGCGTTCCCGTTCACGAACAGCACCGAAAGCGGCGGCAGCGCGCCGAAGGTGAGCGCGGCGACCGGGTCGGCGATCGAGGAGTGCATAACCCCGTCGACCTTCCACAGCGCCAGGTCGGCGAGCTTCCCGGCCTCGATCGAGCCGATCTCGTTCTGCCGCCCGAGCACCCGGGCGCCGCCCATGGTCCCCAGCCGCAGCGCCTGCCGCCCGGTGAGCGCGGCCGGGGAGCCGTGCAGCCGGTTGATCAGCAGCGCGTTGCGCAGTTCGGTGCCGAGCTCGCCGGACTCGTTGGACGCGGTGCCGTCCACCCCGAGCCCGACCGGGACGCCGGCCCGCAGCATGGCGGGCACCCGGGCGATCCCGGCGCCGAGCCGGGCGTTGGAGGACGGGCAGTGCGCGACGCCGGTGCCGGTCTCGGCGAACTTGGCGATGTCGGAATCGTTCATGTGCACGCAGTGCGCCATCCAGACGTCCTCGCCGAGCCAGCCCACCGACTCGAAGTAGTCGGTCGGCCCCATCCCGAACAGCTCCTTGCAGAACTGCTCCTCCTCGGCCGTCTCCGAGCCGTGGGTGTGCAGCCGCACGCCCTTGCGGCGGGCGAGTTCGGCGGACCGGCGCAGCAGTTCGGTGGAGACGGAGAACGGCGAGCAGGGCGCGAGCGCGACGTGCAGCATCGAGCCGAAGGAGGCGTCGTGGTAGCGGTCGACGGCGGCTTCGGAGGCGGCGAGGATCGCGTCCAGGTCCTCGACGGCGTGGTCCGGTGGCAGCCCGCCGTCCTTGCGGCTGCGGTCCATGGACCCGCGCAGCGCGGTGAAGCGCAGCCCGAGCTCCCGGACGGCCTCGATGGAGGCGCCGAGGACGTCGCCGCCGTCCGCGGGGAACACGTAGTGGTGGTCGGAGGCGGTGGTGCAGCCGGACTTGAGCAGGGCGGCGGCGGAGCCCTGGCTGGCGGCGTGCACGAGCTGTTCGTCGATCCGCGCCCAGGTCGGGTAGAGGGCGACGAGCCAGTCGAACAGGATGGCGTCCTGAGCGAGGCCGCGGGTGATCCACTGGTAGAAGTGGTGGTGGGTGTTGACCAGGCCGGGGGTGACGAGGTGGCCCTCGGCGTTGATCCGGCGCACGACGTTGTCCAGCCAGTTCGGCGCGGGGCCGTCGCCGACCGACTCGATCCGGTTGCCGAGGATGACCACGTGGCCGCGGGCGTACTCGGTGTCCGCGGCGTCGACGGTGGCGATCGCGGCGTTCTCGATGACGATCCGCCGGTCGGCGGGCGGGGGCTGGACTGCCATGGGGGACTCCTTGAGGGGGATGGGCGGACGGGAGGGGCGCGGTGGCGGCGGCTCGGGGCCGCGCCGTGGCGGGGCGCGCCCCTCCCGGCCGGTCAGGACGGTGTCACGGTCGGTACCGTCTCGCCGCAGGCCCGGCCGGATCTGGACCGGCGGGTGGCTCCGACGTGGTGGAAGAGCAGGTTGAGCAGGACGGCCGACACGCAGCCGGCCGAGATCCCGGAGTGCATCAGGGTGCGGACGGCTTCCGGAAAGGAGTCGTAGAAGGTCGGCGCGGCGATCGGCACGATGCCGACGCCGAGCGAGACCGACACCAGGATGGTGTTGCCGCTGGACTCCATGCCAGCCTCCGCGAGGGTGCGGATGCCGCTGGCCGCGACCGTGCCGAAGAGCACGATCCCGGCGCCGCCCAGGACGGGCTGCGGCACCAGGGAGACGATCGACCCGAGCACCGGGAAGAGCCCGAGCAGGATCAGGATGCCTCCGCCGACCGCGACGACGAAACGGCTGCGGATCCGGGTCAGCGCCACCAGCCCGATGTTCTGGGCGAAGGCGCTGGCCGCGAAGCCGTTGAAGACGGGGCTGAGCGCGGTGGCCAGGCCGTCCGCCCGCAGGCCGGCGGCGAGGACGGGTTCGTCGGCCGGGCGGTCGACGATCTTGCCGAGTGCCAGCATGTCGGCGGTGGACTCGGTCATCGAGACCACCATGACGATGCACAGCGAGACGATCGCGGCCGCGTCGAACCGCGGTGCGCCGAAGTGGAACGGGGAGGGGAGCGCGAAGACGTCCGCGTCCTTGACCGCGCCGAAGTCGGCGAGGCCCAGCGGGAAGGCGAGCAGGGTGCCGACCGCCAGTCCGATGAGCAGGGACAGCTGCTGCCAGAAGCCGCGCAGCACCCGGTTGCCGAGCACCACCGCGGCGAGGGTGAACGCGGCGAGCCCGATGGCCCGCATGGAGCCGTAGCCGGGCGCGGACGGCGAGCCGCCGCGCGCCCAGTTGACCGCCACCGGTAGCAGGGACACCCCGATGAGGGTGATCACGGTGCCCTGCACGACCGGCGGGAAGAACCGGATGAGCTTGCAGAAGTACGGCGCCGCGAGGAAGCACAGGGCCCCCGCGACGATCACCGCCCCGAAGATCACCGGGAGGGCGTTGCGCGGGCCCTGCTCGTGCGCGATGGCGACCATGGGGGCGACTCCGGCGAAGGAGACGCCGTTCACGAACGGCAGTCGCGCGCCGATCCTCCAGACGCCGAGGGTCTGGAGCAGGGTGGCCAGTCCGGCGGTGAACAGGCTGGCCGAGATGAGCAGGGCGAGTTCGGCGGGCGAGAGCCCGACCGCGGCACCGACGATGAGCGGGGGTGCGACGACTCCCGCGTACATCGCGGCGACGTGCTGGAGGCCGGTGGAGAACAGCTTCACCGGGGGCGGCAACTCGTCCACGGGGTGGGTTTTGGGCCCGGACGTCCCGCCGGGTATGGAAGGTGACGGATCGTCAGATCCGAGGGTACTTGCCGGGGTGGAACCGCCGTCGGTACTGCTGGTGTTGCTGGGTGCCATGTCGAGCCCCTCTTGTGCCCGTGGCTCCCGGCGCGCCCGTGGCGCTGGAGACCGGCTGACGATGCGGAGGCCGAGGGCGGGACGGCGGTGCAAGGGTCCCTCGGCCGGCCTCTCCAGCACCCCGGGCCGGCCGCCGCGAGGCAGACACGAACTCCGGTGGGTGGGGGTGGAGAAACAGGAGAATGCGGCAGAACTGGGGAGCGCGGCAGAACTGAGGAGTACGGCCGAACTGAGGAGTACGGCGGAACGGGAGCGGTGTCCGGTGCGCGGCGGGCTGGGCCCGCCCGGACGCGGCCGGCCTGGTCGGCCGGACGTGCGGCGACTCCGGGCGGCGTCCGCGCGGCGTCCGCGCGGCCGGTCCGCTCCGTGGGGGAGCCGGGCGTCAGGCGACCGGGATGACCGGGACGACGCCCTCGCGGTGCACGGTGCCCTCGATCAGGCCGTACATGCGGTCCGCGGCGTAGTAGACCTCGTTGTCGTTCTTGAGTCCGAACGGTTCCAGGTCGACCAGGAAGTGGTGCTTGTTGGGCAGTTCGAGGCGGACCTCGTCCACCTCGGCGCGGTTGTTGAGGACCCGGGTGCCCATCGCGTGCAGGGTCTGCTGCAGCGAGTAGGAGTAGGTCTCGGCGAAGGCCTCCAGGAGGTGGCGCCGCACGTGGGTGTAGGAGCGGTTCCAGTTGGGCTGCGCCTCGCCGTCGCGGCCGCTGTAGCCGTACTTCCAGCGGGCGGTGACCTGGGTGGCGAGGATGCGGTCGTAGGCCTCCTGCAGGGTGGTGTACTTGTCCTTGATGTAGCCCCAGAACTCCGAGTTGGTGGAGTTCAGCACGACGAGGTCCTTCAGGCCGGAGATCACCTGGACGCTCTCGCCGTCGTAGACGACCTCGGTGGTGCGGACCTCCTGGCCGCTGCGGACGAAGGAGTGGCCTACCTCCTCCGAGCCGATGAAGCGGGCCGAGCTGTCCGGCGTCCTGATCCGGTCCCAGGCGTACTCCTCGATCCGGATGCGGGCGCCGTGGACGACGCCGCGCTCGGTGTCGTCCACGAAGTGGCGGGCCAGGACGATGCCGAAGGCCTCGGCCGACTCGATGCCGTACTCCTTGGCGAAGGCGTACACGGTGTTCTTGGTGGTGTCGGTGGGGAGGCAGTTGGCGTTCGACCCGGTGAGGTGGACGTCCTCGAACTCACCCTGGAGGGAGACCGAGACGTTCAGGTCCTTGATCTCGTGCCGGGTGGAGTCGCGGTAGACCCGGACGATGCGGTTCTCCGCCTTGCCGTACTGGTTCTGACCGAGCACGTGGGCCATGACGTGGCTCCTAAGCTTCCAGGCCGGTCTACTGGCTTCCGCGGTAGACCGAGTATCCGAACGGGTTGAGCAGCAGGGGCACGTGGTAGTGGTGCTGCGCGGGCGCGACCGTGAAGACGATCGAGACCTCGGGGAAGAACGGCGGCTCGGACGACCGGAGCGCGAAGTAGGCGGTCGTGTCGAAGAGCAGCCGGACGACCGAGCCCGCCTCCACGGCCGGCAGGTCCTTGGCCCGGCCGTCGGAGTCCGTGGCGGAGGTGCCGAGCACCTGCCAGCCACCCTCGGTGCGCAGTGCGAGCCCGACCGGGACGCCTTCGGCCGGGCGGCCGAGGCTGGTGTCGAGCACGTGGGTGGAGATGTCGGTCATGGGTGAAGTGACCTTACTGATCGCGAATCTGATGCTTCGTCAGAAATTTCGCCAAGTGGCGAATGGCAAGCGGGACGTGGTGGGCGGAACGTGGCGGGTGGTGAGCGGCGCGGGGCGCGTGCTTCGTCAACTCTAGGGACGTCCGGGCTCCCCGGACCTCTCCGACCCGGTGCGGGCCGCGGGAATCCGACGAACCGTCAGGGCGCCTCGTCGAGCAGTCGTCCGAGCCGGATGTCGTTGATCTTGAGCAGTTCGCCGCGGACGACCTCCGCCTCGGTGGCGGCGTCGTTGGGCAGGCGCTCGCGCAGGGCGGCGAGCATGGTGGCCGCGGTGCGGCCGGTCGCGCAGATCAGGAACACGTGGCCGAACCTGGCCTCGTAGGCGGCGTTGGCCTCGTGCAGTTCGCCGAGGAGTGTGCGGTCCGCGCCGCGGACGCCGGCCTGTTCGCGCTCGGAGACGGCGTCGCCCGCCTTGGGCTCGCCGATCCGGGCGTGGCCGGCCATCGCGTCGTGCAGGTCGGGGACCGTCAGCGAGGCCATCGCCGCCGCGTTGGCGGCGAGCAGGCTCTCGCGGTCGGGCCACGGCCGGGTCTTCGCGACGGCGGCGGCCCAGCGGGGGCTGGAGCAGACCTCCAGCAGGATCGCCTCCAGCTTGGCGGCGTCGGCCGCGGCCAGGGCGTCGAGGGCGTGGGGGTGGTTGGTCACGGGGTGGACCTCCTGAAGAGTGGTGCCACCCGCACAAGCTAGATCGGCCCCACCCCGAGGTCAACAGTTTGTTGAACGGTTGGTGGTTACGTTTTGAACCGGGGGCCGCTGCCGGGCCGATTCGTGTGCGATTCGCCAACTGCGCCCCGCCGCCCGCCGATCCAGGATCGTCGGAGCGGCGGGACGGGCCTGTCCGGTGCTCGTGGGCGGAGGCGCTCAGGGGGCCTTCGAGCCGTCCTGGCGGTTCAAATAGTTGTACACCGTGAACCGGCTGACGCCGAGCGCCGTGGCGACCGTCTCGACCCCGTGTCGGACGGTGAACGCGCCGCGCTCCTCCAGGAGCGCGACCACCCGCTGCTTCTCCAGCCGGTCGAGCTCGGCCAGCGGGCGGCCGTCGAACTGGCGGGTCATCTCGGCCAGCATCCGGTCCAGCGCGCTGCTCAGGTGCGGCAGCCGGACGGCCAGGGCCGGCGTGCCCTCCCACTCCAGGACGACGTCCTCGGCCTTCGCCTCGTCCAGCGGGACGGGCGTCGCGCCGACCGCGTCCAGCAGCGGCTTGACCGCCGCGGCGAGCGGGTGTTCCACGTGCTCGGTCACGGCGTACCGCCCTCCTCGCCCAGCACGCTGACCTGCACGGAGATCCGGGTCGCCCCGGCGTCCAGGGTCTCCCGGAGCAGTCTGGTCACGGCGGCGAGCACCTGCTCGGCCTCGCCCTCGGCGCCGGTCCCGAAGGGGCCGACCGCCACGTCCAGGCCGGCCTCGTCGACGACCTTGCGGGCCGCCGCGGCGTGCTCGGGGAACGTGTCCAGTTCGAACGGTTCTGTCGTGAACTCCACCATCAATCGCACGTGCTCACTGTAGCGAGCGGGGGTCGGTGCGGGCGGGGCCGAGGCGGCCCGGGGCTCCCCGGCTCCTGGTCCGAGCCCCTCGGAGGCTCCTTCAACAAAATGTTGCGACGGTCTTGACACTCGCTCGACGCTCCGGCGATGCTTCCACCACACAGAATCCGTCTTCCGCATCGTGGAAGTGGCGGATGACGGAAGAGAGTGAGAGGTGAGGGACGTGACGGCCGCCGCCAAGCA
This sequence comes from Kitasatospora sp. NPDC094028, assembly GCF_049543595.1. Lineage (NCBI taxonomy): Bacteria > Bacillati > Actinomycetota > Actinomycetes > Kitasatosporales > Streptomycetaceae > Kitasatospora > Kitasatospora sp. NPDC094028. Next base: position 12,345 of record NZ_JBMVFA010000024.1, read on the forward strand.
CAGCTTCACGGTCAACCTGTCGATCCTGTTCGGCGAACTCCCGCTGCTGGAGCGCCCCGCCGCGGCCGCCGCGGCCGGCTTCACCGCCGCCGAGCTGTGGTGGCCCTTCGGCCCCGAGCACCGGCCGGAACGAGCCGAACTCGACGCGCTGCGCACGGCGTTCACCGACGCGGGCGTCCGCCTCACCGGCCTCAACTTCCTCGACGACCTCGGCCAGGGCGCCCGCGGTACGGTCTCGCTGCCCGCCGAGCGGGAGCGCTTCCGGGCCAACGTCCCGGTCGCCGCCGACCTCGCCGCCTCCCTCGGCGCCACCGCGCTCAACGCGCTCTACGGCAACCGGATCCCCGGCGTCGACCCGGTCGAGCAGGACGCCCTCGCGCTGGAGAACCTGGTGATCGCGGCCCGCGCCGCGCACGGGATCGGCGCGGTCCTGCTGATCGAGGCCCTCAACCGGATCGAGTCCCCGGACTACCCGCTGGTGTCCGCTGCCGCCGCGGTCGAGGTGGTCGACAAGGTCAACGCGGCCACCGGCCTGGGGAACGCGAAGTTCCTCTGCGACCTCTACCACCTGGCCAGGAACGGCGAGGACCTGGCCGCCGTCATCGACACCCACGCCGACCGGATCGGCCACGTGCAGATCGCCGACACCCCGGGCCGGGGCGAACCCGGCACCGGCGAACTCGACTTCGAGGACCTGTTCGGCCGGCTCGCCGCAGTCGGCTACACCGGTCCGATCGGCCTGGAGTACCGCCCCGCCGGCGGCGTCAGCGCCGACAGCTTCGCCTGGCTGCCGCGCGAGCTGCGCGCCGCCACGTAGCAGTCCGCCGGGCAGCGGTGCCGCCGCGCAGCCGTTCCGGCGCGCGGCACGGCGCCGCACCCACCCCCCGAACCTCCCATCCACGCACCTAAGGAACGACGCGATGAGCCGCAAGATCGCCTTCGTCGGCCTCGGCATCATGGGCAAGCCCATGGCCGTCAACCTGGTCAAGGCCGGCCACCACGTGACCGGATTCGACCTCTCCCGGGCCTCGATCGACACCGTGGTCGCGGCCGGCGGCCACGGCGCCGCCGGCATCGCGGACGCGGTGCGGGACGCCGAGGTCGTGATCACCATGGTCCCCGCCGACCCGCACGTCGAGGCCGTGATGCTCGGCGAGGGCGGCGTCCTGGAGAACGTCCGGCCGGGCACGCTGGTGGTCGACATGTCGTCGATCACCCCGCAGACCTCCATCAAGGTCGGCAAGGCCGCCGCCGAGAAGGGCGTGCGCACCCTGGACGCCCCGGTCTCCGGTGGCGAGGCCGGCGCGGTCGAGGCCGTCCTGTCGATCATGGTCGGCGGCGAGGCCGCCGACTTCGCCGAGGCGAAGCCGCTGTTCGACGCGCTGGGCACCACGGTGGTCCACGTCGGCCCGTCCGGCGCCGGCCAGACCGTCAAGGCCGCCAACCAGCTGATCGTCGCCGTCAACATCCAGGTGCTGGCCGAGGCCGTGGTGTTCCTGGAGAACGCCGGAGTCGACCTGAAGGCCGCGCTGGACGTGCTCGGCGGCGGCCTGGCCGGCTCGACCGTGCTGGAGCGCAAGCGGGCGAACATGCTCAACCGCGAGTTCGCGCCCGGCTTCCGGATCGACCTGCACCACAAGGACATGGGCATCGTCACCGACGCCGCCCGCGCCGTGGGCGCCGCACTGCCGGTCGGCGCCGTGGTGGCCCAGCTGGTCGCCTCCGCCCGCGCCAACGGCGACGGCTCGCTCGACCACTCGGCGCTGCTGCGCGGCGTCGAGCGGCTCTCCGGGCGCGAGATCAAGTAGCGGCCCCGGGGCCGCCGGACCGAAAACCGGCGGCCCCCGTGAGCTCCCCCCGGCGGCGTGTACCCATCCGGTCGTGCCCGCGCCGCCAGGGGGTCCGGGGCGGCTCGCGGACCCGGCCGGGGTCCGCGAGCCATCCTCCCCAAGCCCGACCGGCGTGCGGGCCGGGGCTCATCCGCCCGCCCGCCGGTCGATCCAACCGGTGACGCGCCCACCCTGCCCGGGGGCACTTCGGTCGTGCCTGCGGCGCGTCGCCCGGCCCCTCCCCGCCGAGGGGAGCCCCTCGCACGTCGGAAGCGGGTCGAGGGAAGAACGGCGGGGAGGGGCCCACCCGGAACGCCCGCCCGGAACGCCCGCCCGGGGCACCCTCCCGGAGCACCCGCCCGGAAACGCCCGCCGGCACGCCTTCTCCCGGAACGCTGCTCCGGGGGCGGGCCCGGGACCGGCCCGGGACGGCCCATGCTTGAGACAGGGCACCCCCGGGGCACACCCAGGGGCATGTCGTCGAAAGCATCTTCGAAGCAACCGGGGCCGCACCGCGGAAGCACCCGGGCCACACCGACGAACCACCGCCAGAACCCGTACGGAAGTGAGGACCGCGCCATGCCCGCCACCCCCCACCAGGGCCATGTGGTCGTAGCTCCGGACAAGTTCAAGGGCACTCTGGAGGGCGCCGAGGCCGCCGCCCGGATCGCCGCCGGCATCCGCCGCGCCGCGCCCGGCACCGAGGTGCGCGAGCTGCCCGTCGCGGACGGCGGCGAGGGCACCCTGGCCGCCGCGCTCGCGGCCGGGTTCACCCGCGTCCCGGTCAAGGTGGCCGGCCCGACCGGCCTGCCGGTGGACGCGGCGCTCGCCGTCCGCGGCGACACCGCCGTGGTCGAACTGGCCCAGGCCTGCGGCCTCGCCCGGCTCCCCGGCGGGCGCACCGCCCCGCTGACGGCCGGCTCGTACGGCGTCGGCCAGCTGGTCGCCCGGGCCGTCGCGCTCGGCGCCCGGCGGGTCGTGCTGGGCCTCGGTGGCAGCGCGAGCACGGACGGCGGGGCCGGCCTGGTGCAGGCCCTCGGGGTGCGGCTGCTGGACGCCGAGGGCGCCGAACTTCCGCCCGGCGGCGGCGCCTTGCGCCGGCTGGCGAAGATCGACCGCGGCCCGCTCGCGGACCGGCTGGCCGGCGTCGAGGTGGTCGTCGCCTGCGACGTGGACAACCCGCTGCTCGGCCCGCGCGGCGCCGCGGCCGTCTACGGCCCGCAGAAGGGCGCGGACGCCGCGGACCTGGCCGTCCTGGAGGAGGGCCTGACCCGGTTCGCCGACCTCGTCGCCGAGGCGACCGGACGGGACGTGCGGCAGGCCCCCGGCGCCGGGGCCGCGGGCGGGGTGGGCTTCGCCGCGCTCGCCCTGCTGGGCGCCACCATGCGACCCGGTATCGAGCTGCTGCTCGAACTGCTGGGTTTCGACGGGGCCGTGCGTGGGGCACGCCTCGTCGTCACCGGCGAGGGCTGCCTGGACGTGCAGACGCTCCACGGCAAGGCCCCCGCCGGCGTCGCCGCGGCGGCCGCTCGGGCGGGGGTTCGGGTGGCCGCCGTGGCGGGGCGGCTGGAGCTGTCCGAGCCCGAGTGGCGGGCGGCCGGCTTCGCCGCCGCGCTCGCCCTGACCGACCTGGCCGAGCAGCCGGGGGACAGCCTGACCAGGGCCGCCGAGCTGGCCGAGACGGCGGGGGAGCGGCTGGCGGCCGAACTGCTGCCGGGGTGACCCGGTGCCCGCGGGACGGGGGCGAGTACGGGCCGGCGGACAGCCGTGCCCCGTGCCCCGTGCCCCGTGCCCCGTGCCCCGTGCCCCGTGCCCCGTGCCCCGTGCCCCGTGCCCCGTGCCCCGTGCCCCGTGCCCCGTGCCCCCGGGCCCCCGTGCCCCCGGGCCCGCGGCAACCCGCGACGCCGGGCCCGCGGCAACCCGCGACGCCGGGCCCGCGGCAACCCGCGACGCCGGGCCCGCGGCGACCCGGGTCCCGATGCCCGCGGCGGCCCGGGCCCCGATGCCCGCCGGAGCCCCGGCCGCCCGGACGCCCCCGCGCCGGATCCCTCGTACGTTCCTCCATTGACGTTTTGTTGAAGGCGGGCCTAGGCTCCCCGCAATCCTTCGCTCCCGCCCCGCCCCGACCGGCCCGCGACGGCCCCACCGGCCTTGTCGCACGGCCCAGTTCGGCGTACCCGCTCGCTCGCTCGCCACCCCCCGTCCAGGTCCCGGAGGCCTCCCATGCCAGTCGCCAGTCCCGCGGTCATCCGCTCCCGCCGGGTGGTCCTGCCCGAGGGCGAGCGCCCCGCGGACGTGCTGGTGCGGGACGGGAGGATCGCGCTGATCGCCGCCCATGGCACCCTCCCGGTCGAGCGGCCCGGCGAGCTCGCCGACCTCGGCGACACCGCCCTGCTGCCCGGCCTGGTCGACACCCACGTGCACGTCAACGAGCCCGGCCGCACCGAGTGGGAGGGCTTCGCCAGCGCCACCCGGGCCGCCGCGGCCGGCGGCGTCACCACCATCGTCGACATGCCGCTCAACTCGATACCGCCCACCACCACGACGGCGGGCCTCGCGGTCAAGCGCAAGACCGCCGAGGGCCAGGCCTGGGTCGACCTCGGCTTCTGGGGCGGCGCCGTGCCCGGCAACACCCCCGACCTCGAACCCCTGCACCGCGCGGGCGTGTTCGGCTTCAAGAGCTTCCTCGCCCCCTCCGGCGTCGACGAGTTCCCGCACCTGGCGGACGCCGCCGACCTGGAGGCCGCCCTGGTCGAACAGGCCCGGATCGGCGCGCTCGCGATCATCCACGCCGAGGACCCGGCCGTACTCGCCGCCGCGCCGCAGCGGCCCGGCGTCCACTACCGCGACTTCCTCGCCTCCCGCCCCGCCGACGCGGAGACCGCCGCCGTCGCCCGGCTGCTGGCGGTGGCCCACCGCACCGGCGCCCGGGTCCACATCCTGCACGTCTCCTCCGCCGCCGTCCTGCCGCTGCTGCGCCGGGCCCGCGCGGAGGGTGTCCGGGTCACCGCCGAGACCTGCCCGCACTACCTGACCCTCGCCGCCGAACAGGTGCCGGACGGCGGCACCGCCTTCAAGTGCTGCCCGCCGATCCGCGACGAGGCCAACCGCGACGCGCTCTGGCGGGCCCTGGCCGAGGGCGAGTTCATCGCCGTCGTCTCCGACCACTCGCCCGCCACCGCCGACCTCAAGCAGGTGCCCGAGTACGGCGGCAGCGGCGACTTCGCCACCGCCTGGGGCGGCATCGCCTCCCTGCAGCTCGGCCTGCCGGCCGTCTGGACCGAGGCCCGCCGCCGTGGCCACACCCTCGCCGACCTGGTCCGCTGGATGTCCGCCGGCCCGGCCGAACTCGTCGGCCTGGACGCCGTGAAGGGCGCCATCGCGGTCGGCCGCGACGCCGACCTGGTCGCCTTCGACCCGGACGGCGAATTCCCGGTCCGCACCGCCGAGTTGCACCACCGCAATCCGGTCACCCCTTACGCCGGACGGCAGTTGACCGGCGCCGTCCGCACCACCTGGCTGCGCGGCCGCGCGGTGGACCCGGCCGCCGAGCCCTTCGGCCGGCTGCTCACCCGGTCCGCCGGAAATCCGTCCGGGCACCCCTACCGACCACGTTGTCTGACGATCCGTCAGGCCGCGCAGACAGGCAGCGGACGGTCACCGTCGACCGACGACCAAACGCCAACCGAGGAGAGTCCAGTGACCACCGCCGACACCCCGAACGCTCCCTTCACCGAGCTGGTCGACCTGGCCTCGCGGCGGCTCGGCGCGGGCGTCGTCGCCACCAACGAGGACACCTTCGCGGACGCCGAGAACCTGCTGGTCGCCAAGCCCGCCGAGTTCCGACCGCACACCTTCGGCCACAAGGGCCAGATCATGGACGGCTGGGAGTCCAAGCGCCGCCGCGGCGCCTCCGCCGACCAGCCGCACCCCACCGGACAGGACCACGACTGGGCGATCGTCCGGCTCGGCACCGCCGGGGTGGTCCGCGGCGTGATCGTCGACACCGCCCACTTCACCGGCAACTACCCGGAGAGCGCCTCGGTCGAGGCCGCCTCCGTACCCGGCCACCCCTCGCCCGAGGAACTGGCGGCCGCCGCCTGGACGGTGATCGTGCCGCGCACCCCGCTCCAGGGCGACACCGCCCACCGGTTCGCCGTCGCGGACGGCACCCGCTACACCCACGTGCGGCTCAACATCTTCCCGGACGGCGGCGTTGCCCGGCTGCGGGTGCACGGCGAGGTGCTGCCCGACCCGCGCGAACTCGACGGCCTCACCTTCGACCTGGCCGCCCAGGAGTACGGCGGCGTGGCCGAGGCCGCCTCCGACCGCTACTTCTCCTCCCCGCACAACCTGAACGCTCCCGGCCGCGCCACCGTCATGGGCGAGGGCTGGGAGACCCGGCGTCGGCGCGACAAGGCCAACGACTGGGTGCAGATCGCCCTGGCCGGGGGCGGTGAGGTCCTGGCCGCCGAGGTGGACACCAGCCACTTCGTCGCCAATGCCCCCGGCTGGGCCGACCTCGTCGGCTTCGACGCCTCCACCGGCGCCGACCCGGCCGAGGGGAAGTGGTTCGAACTGCTGCCCCGCACCCGCCTCCAGCCCGACACCCGGCACCGCTTCCGGCTCGCCCCCGGCCGCCCGGTCACCCACGTGCGGATCAACGTCTACCCGGACGGCGGGCTCGCCCGCCTGCGGCTCACCGGCCGCCTCACCGGCGCCGGCCGCGCGGCGCTCGCGCTGCGCTGGTTCGACGCTCTCCCGGCCGCCGAGGCCGCGGCCGCGCTCACCGGGGCCGGCCTGACCGCCGAGGAAGCCGCCGCGCTGGCCGCGGCCCGACCGCTGGCCGACCGGGCCGCGGCCGCCGAGGCCCTCGCCCCGCTTCCGCCGGCCGCCGCCGAGGCCGCCGCGCGCCTGCTCGGCCTCTGAGCCGGGCGGCCGCCTCCCGGTGCGGCCGACCTTCTCCCGCGGCGGAGTTGGCACGACGTCAACCCGCCCTCCGTGCACCGCCCTCCGTGCACCGCCCTCCGCGCACCGCCTCCGCGCACCGCTCTCCGCGCACCGCCCTCCACGCACCGCCCTTATCGACCCCCGAAGGACCCGCCATGCCCAAGAACCTGACCACGGAGTCCGGCGCCCCGGTCGCCGACAACCAGAACTCGGCCTCGGCCGGCGAGTACGGCCCGCTGCTGATCCAGGACCAGCAACTGCTGGAGAAGCTGGCCCGGTTCAACCGTGAGCGCATCCCGGAGCGCGTCGTGCACGCCCGCGGCTCCGGCGCGTACGGCTACTTCGAGGTGACCGACGAGGTCTCGCGCTACACCCGGGCGGGCTTCCTGGCCGAGGTCGGCAAGCGGATCGAGGTGTTCCTGCGCTTCTCCACCGTCGCCGGGAACCTCGGTTCGACCGACGCGGTGCGCGACCCGCGCGGCTTCGCGGTGAAGTTCTACACCGAGGACGGCAATTACGACCTCGTCGGCAACAACACCCCGGTGTTCTTCATCAAGGACCCGATCAAGTTCCCCGACTTCATCCACTCGCAGAAGCGCGACCCGTACACCGGCGTCCAGGAGGCGGACAACGTCTGGGACTTCTGGGCCCACTCGCCCGCCTCCACCCACCAGATCACCTGGCTGTTCGGCGACCGCGGCATCCCCGCCTCCTACCGCCACATGAACGGCTACGGCTCGCACACCTACCAGTGGGTCAACGCCGAGGGCGAGGCGTACTGGGTGAAGTACCACTTCAAGACCAACCAGGGCATCCGCTGCCTGGACGCCGGCCAGGCCGCCGAGGTCGCCGGCGGCGACGCCGACTCGCACCAGCGCGACCTGCACCAGGCCATCGAGCGCGGGGTCTTCCCGTCCTGGACGCTGTACGTCCAGCTGATGCCGGTCGCCGAGGCCGCCGACTACCGCTTCAACCCCTTCGACCTCACCAAGGTGTGGCCGCACGCCGACTACCCGCTGGTCAAGGTCGGCCGCCTGGTGCTCAACCGCAACCCGGAGAACGTCTTCGCCGACGTCGAGCAGGCCGCGTTCTCGCCGAACAACTTCGTGCCCGGCATCGGCCCGTCCCCCGACAAGATGCTCCAGGGGCGGCTGTTCGCCTACGCCGACGCCCAGCGCTACCGCCTCGGCGTCAACCACACCCAGCTGCCGGTCAACGCCCCGCACGCCACCGAGGCGAACAACTACGGCCGGGACGGCCTGATGGCCGCCAACGGCGCCGGCCGCGGCAGGAACTACGAGCCCAACTCGTACGGCGGCCCCGCCCAGACCGACACCCCGCTCGCCGCGCCGCAGCGCGTCGACGGCCACACCGGCACCTACCCGACCCCGGCGCACACCAAGGACGACGACTTCTTCCAGGCCGGCGAGCTGTACCGGCTGATGTCCGCGGGGGAGCGGAGTCGACTGATCGACAACATCGCGGGCTTCCTGGCCCAGGTCACCCGGGACGACGTCGTCGAGAAGAACCTCGCCCACTTCCACGCCGCCGACGAGGAGTACGGCGCCCGCCTGGAGGCCGCCGTCGCGAAGCTCCGCGCGGGCGACGAGGGCTGACCCCCGGCCGCCGACCCGCACCCCCCACCGGCCGCCGGGCCCCGCGCCTCCGGCGGCCACCGGCCGGGCCCTTCCTCCCCAGGGCAGTGGGAGGAGGGGCCCGTGCCGCTTCTGGCGTTCCGGGATCCCGCCACCGGCACCCCTGCGGCCGACGTAGTCTGATGCGGCATCAGTCGAGGGGGCATGTCGATGAATCGGTCAAGCTGGTCCACAGCGGGCTTCCTCGCCCGCATCCGCGCGGTCCTGGGCGGTGCCGACACCGTCCCCGAGGAGCGGACGGACGAGGCCGAAGGCGCCGGGGGGCTCGGGGGGCTCGGGGGAGCCGAAGAGGCCGGAGAGGCCTGGGAAGCCGGAGGGACCGGGGAACAGGGCGGCGATGAGACGACGGCGGGAGCGCTCGCCCGGCTGCACCGGCGCGGCTGGGCCGTGCTCAGCGAACTCGGCATCCCCGGCAGCACGGAGAACCTCGACTTCCTGGCGATCGGCCCGCAGGGGCAGGTGGTCCTCATCGACGCGGAGCACTGGTCCGCCGAGGCCGGCGCGACGGTGGGCATGCCCGGCGGGCGCCTGTCCTGCGGCACCGACGACCGGCAGGCGCTCGTCGACAAGCTGCGCCGGGAGAGCCGGATGGTCGAGGACGAACTCGGGGCGGTGGCCGAGGCCGTGGCCGTGGTGGAGGGCGTCCCGGTCGACAGCGGGGTGTTCCGCTCCGCCGGCGTGTGGGTGGTCGGGCCGGACCACCTGTGGGGCGCGGTGCTCCAGGCGCCGACCGGCCACCGGGACCAGGCCGCCCTGGTCCGGCTGGCCAAGGGCCTCTTCCCGCCGCTCGGCTGAGGCCGGGGGCCGCGGCCCGGGCGCTCACCGCGCCGCGCGCTTCCCGTGAAGGGCGGTCCCCGGCCTGCACATTCACCGCGCCGACGTGGTCGCCGCACGGAATGTGCACGGAAATTCACGGACGGCGGTTGCCGGAGCCCCGGGATCGATAGGCTGGAGGGTGCCCGCGGTCGCTCCGTGGGGGACATCGGAAGGGGACGACATGTCGACACCGGTACCGGGTCGCCACGCCGCGCCGGACCAGGGCCTCGGTGGCCCGTTCACCTCCCTGCGGTACGCCCTCAGACTGCTGGAGGCGGTGGACCGCCACCCTGACGGCGCCACGCTCGTCGCCCTCGCCCGCGAGACCTCGCTCGGTCTGCCGACCGTGCGCCGGCTTGCGGAACTGCTGGAGATCGAGGGCTACCTCCAGTGCCAGGACGGTGGTTGGGTGCTCGGCGGTGCCTTCGCCGTCCTCGGGCAGCACAACCGGGAACAGCTGGTCAAGGCCCGGCTCAACCGCAAACTCGCCGAGCTGCGCGACGAGTTGGGCGCGGCCGTGTACTTCAGCCGCTACCACGACGGGGAACTGTCGGTGGAGGCGGTCTCGGCCGCCGACTACGCGCCGGCCGTCCAGGAGTGGGTGGACTTCCGGGCCACCGCGCACGCCAGCGCGATCGGCAAGTGCCTGCTCAGCCAGCTCGACGCGGACGGCCGCCGGGACCACCTCTCCCGGCACCCGGTCGCCCGGCTCACCTCCCGCACCGTCACCGACGCCGACCAGCTGATGCACCGGCTGGAGCGGCAGCCGGCCACCGTGCCGGTGCTCGACATCCAGGAGTACGCGCTGGGCACGGTGTGCGCGGCCGTACCGATCACGGCGGGCAGCACGGTCGGCTGCCTGGCCACCTCGATGCCGGTGGCCAACATCCACAAGCTGCGGGCCGCCGCCGAGCTGCTGGCGACGCAGGCGGCGCCGCTGCTGCTCGCGATGGCGGTCTGAGCCGCCGAGTGCCAGGGCCCCGCGGGACGTGACGCGTCCGGCGGGGCCGCGCGTGTTTTCCCCGGCCTCCTCCCGGCTGTGCCCGGTTGTGCGCCACTTATTAGACTCGATGTCGATAAGAGTGGTCGAAACCCTTGAACCCCGGGCTACCCGCGAGTACGTTTCCCTCAGCCGAGCCGCCACCCGAGCCGCCGCCCCAGGTCAGGAGGGCCTGCCATGCCCCGATCCACGCCCGTCCCCGCCCTCGCCGCCCCCGCCGCACGCGTGCACGAGGGCATCGTCCTCGAACCCCGCGACGTCCGCTTCGACTGGGCCCGGCTGCCGCTGCACTGGGTGCCGGACGAGCCGATGGCCACCCACATCCTCAACGTGCTGCACCTGCTGCTGCCCGAGGGCGAACGCTGGTTCGTCAAGGTGTTCAAGGAGGCGCTGCCGCTCATCCGGGACGAGCAACTGCGCGAGGAGGTCCTCGGGTTCATCGGCCAGGAGGCGATCCACGCCGAGGCGCACCAGGAGGTCCTGGACCACATGCTCGGCCAGGGGCTCGACCCGCGCCCGTACGTCCGGCAGGTCGCCTGGGTCTTCCGGCGGGTGCTCGGGGACCGGCCGGGGCTCAGCCCCGCGAAGCAGCGCGAGGGGCTCATCGAGCGGGTGGCCGCCATCGCGGCGATCGAGCACTTCACCGCCTTCCTCGGCGACTGGATCCTCAACTCCCCGGGGCTCGACCGCGCCAAGGCCGACCCGACCATGCTCGACCTGCTGCGCTGGCACGGTGCCGAGGAGGTCGAGCACCGCAGCGTGGCCTTCGACCTGCTGGTCCACCTCGACCCGGGGTACGGGCGCCGGGTGCGCACCATGATGGTGGCCGGCCCGCTGCTGGTCCGGCTCTGGGTGCGCGGCGTGCGCTTCCTCCTGGCGGCCGACCCGACGCTGGCGGGGCGGCTGCGGCCGAGCTGGACGGAGGCGTACCGGATCACCAGGCGGGGACTGCTGCCCGACCCCGTGAGGTCGATCCGCTCCGGCCTGCGCTACCTCAAGCGCGGCTACCATCCGTCGCAGGAGGGCTCCTCCAGCCAGGCCCTCGGCTACCTCGCTGCCTCCCCGGCCGCCCGCGCGGCGGCGAACAGCTGACGGATTTCAGCGAACGGAAAACGTTATCTGTTATCTGTTATCTGTTCGCTGAACTCTGAAAGCTGAACTCTGAACTCTGTTCGCCGAAACCCGTCCGCCGCCGAGCCGCCGCCCGCCGTCCCTCCCCACCGCCAAGGACCCGTCCGGATGGACCTGCTCACTCCGCCCCCCGACCTCTACGGCCGCCCGCGCGCGGACCGCTTCCTCACCAGCCTCACCGCGTTCCAGGACCGCTACGTGCAGGCCCTCGGCGGCCCGCTGCTGCGCCGCAACCCGCGCCGCCCGTTCAGCCGCCCCACCCCGCTGCTCCGGCTGGTGGTCACCGCCCGCCGCGAACTCGCCGCTGATGTCGTCGAGTTGAGCCTCGCTGACCCCTCCGGCGGCCCGCTGCCGCGCTGGCAGCCCGGCGCCCACCTGCGCCTCGTGCTGCCCTCCGGCCGCGAGCGCCACTACTCCCTCTGCGGCGACCCGGCCGACCCCGCCGCCTACCGCATCGCGGTGCGCCGCCTGCCCGAGGGCGCCGGCGGCTCCGTCGAGGTCCACGACGCCCTGCACCCGGGCGCCCGCCTCACCGCCCGCCGCCCGCGCAACGGCTTCGCCTTCTGCGCCGAGCCCGCCGTCCTGCTGCTCGCCGGCGGCATCGGCGTCACCCCGCTGCTCCCGATGGCCCGCGAGGCGCAGCGGCACGGCCTCGACTGGCGGCTGGTGCACGTCGGCCGCAGCGCCGACACCCTCCCGTACGGGGACGAGCTGCGCGCCCTGGACCCGCGCCGGGTGGTGCTGCGCACCGACGACGAGCACGGCGGCGTCCCGACCGGCGCCGAGCTGCTCGCCCACGCCCCGCGCGGCGCCGCCGTCTACTGCTGCGGCCCCGCCCCGATGCTGGCCGCCGTGCAGCGCGGGCTGGACGGTTCCCCGGCCGCGTCCCTGCACTTCGAGCGTTTCGGCGCCGCCCCGGTCACCGGCGGCCGCCCGTTCGCGGTCCGGGTCGGTGCGGACGGCCCGACGCTCGACGTCCCCGCCGACCGGTCCGCCCTGGACGTGCTGCGCGAGGCCCGCCCGGACCTCCCGTACTCCTGCCACCAGGGCTTCTGCGGCACTTGCGAGGTCCGCGTCCTCGCGGGCGAGCCCGAGCACCGGGACCGCCGCCTGACCTCCGAGCAGCGGGCCGCCGGCGCCCTGCTGCCCTGCGTCTCCCGGGCCGCCGAGGGCGAGACCCTCGTGCTCGACCTCTGACCGGCACCGGCCCGAACCAGAAGGAGCCCCCGATGGCAGCGATGCCCGCCTTCCCCTACACCGAGCGCGACCTCGACCGCTTCCGGGAGGTCCAGCAGCTCGCCTACCGCTGCGCCGAGCAGGTCGCGGCCTGGATCGAACCGGGCGTCACCGAGCGGCAGGCGACGGCGGAGCTGCGCCGCCGCCTGGTCGCGGCCGGGGTGCAGGACTTCTTCCACGTCCCGTTCGCCTGGTTCGGCGACCGTACGGCGTTCCGGCACTTCCGCACCCCGCTGCAGTTCTTCGCCGGGAACCGCCGTCTGGAGGAGGGCATGCCGTACGTGCTGGACTGCGCGCCGATCGTGGACGGCTACACGGCCGACATCGGCTACGGCGGCAAGGTCGGCGAGAACCGGGTGTGGGACCGGCTGGCCGCGGACCTCGCGGTGTACCGCGAGCTGATCCTGGCCGAGGTGCGCGCCCGCAAGCCGCTGAACGAGGTGTACGCGGCGGTGGACGCGCAGATCGCCGCGCACGGCTACGACAACCGCCACCGGGTGTACCCGGGCCGGGTGATCGGCCACCAGGTGACCCGCACCACCGTGCGCGGCCCGGCCGGGGTGAACGTGTTCGGCTTCGGCGTGCGCACCCTGCAGACCCTGGGCCGCGAGCTCATCTCCGAGCGCCTGCACGGCCGTTCGCCGCTGTGGGCGGACGGTCGCTCGTCCCGGCACGCGCCCACCCCGGGCCTGTGGGCGGTCGAGCCGCACATCGGCTTCCGGGGCGTGGGCATCAAGTTCGAGGAGTTGCTGGTGGTCACCGAGGAGGACGCCCACTGGCTGGACGACGACCTCCCGCACGTCCGCCGCTGGACGGCGACGGCGGCGGCAGCACCAGCGGCGGCTTCCGAGCAGCCCGCCCCCGAGCAGACCGACGCCACCCAGGAGGCGGCCCGATGACGCCCCCGACCCGCCGCCGCACCGTCCACTCGGGCGGCCTGCCGCTCGCCGTCTTCGAGCAGGGCGACCCGGCCGCCCCCACCGTCCTGCTGGTGCACGGCTACCCGGACACCCACGCCGTCTGGGACGACGTCGCCGCCGACCTCGCCCGCGACCACCACGTGGTCCGCTACGACGTGCGCGGCGCCGGCGAGTCGGGCGTCCCCGCGGACCGGGACGGCTACCGGCTGGAGCGCCTGGCCGAGGACCTGTTCGCCGTCGCCGAGGCCGTGAGCCCGGACGAGCCGGTCCACCTGGTCGCCCACGACTGGGGCTCGATCCAGTCCTGGGAGGCCGTCACCGCCCCCGGCGCCGAGCGGCGGATCGCCTCCTACACCACCATGTCCGGCCCCTGCCTGGACCACCTGGGCCACTGGCTGCGCCACCGGCTGCGCCGCCCCACCCCGCGCCACGTCGGGCAGTTGCTCCACCAGGGCCTGCACTCCTGGTACATCACGGCCTTCCACCTGCCCTACCTGGCCCCGGCCGCCTGGCGGCTGGGCCTGGCTCGGGCCTGGCCGAGGGTGCTGCGCGACCTGGAGCACGTCACCCCGCGCGCCGACCACCCGGGCCCGAGCCTGCGCCGCGACGCCGTCCGCGGCATCGAGCTGTACCGGGCCAACTTCCGCCCCACCATGGGCCGTCCGCGCGAGCGGCCGACCGAGGTGCCGGTCCAGCTGGTCACCCTGACCAGGGACCGGTACGTGGGCACCTACCTCTCCGAGGGCCTGGAGCGCTGGGTGCCGAACCTGACCCGAAGGACGCTGCACGCCGGCCACTGGTCGGCGCTGCTGGAGAAGGGAGCCATCGTGGCCGGACTGGTCCGCGAGTTCACCGCCCGCACCGCCGCCGAGCGGGCCGGGCAGGCCGGGCCCGCCGAGGGAGACGGCCGGCTGGTGCTGGTCACCGGCGCGGGCAGCGGCATCGGACGGGCCACCGCGCTCGCCTTCGCCGAGGACGGCGCCCGCGTGGTGGTCTGCGACCTCGACCTCGCGGCGGCCGAGCGGACCGCCGAACTCGCCTCGCTGGTCGGCCCGCAGGCGCACGCCTACCGGGTGGACGTCGCGGACGGCCCGGCGATGGACGCCTTCGCCCAGGCCGTGGCGGCCGAGCACGGCGTGCCCGACGTGATGGTCAACAACGCGGGCATCGGCCACTCGGGGACGTTCCTGCAGACCACCGAGAAGGAGTGGCAGCGCGTCCTGGACGTCAACCTGTGGGGCGTCATCCACGGCTGCCGCGCCTTCGGCACCCTGATGGCCGACCGCGGCCGGGGCGGCCACCTGGTCAACGTGTCCTCGGCGGCCGCCTACCTGCCGTCGAAGGCGCTCACCGCCTACGCCACCAGCAAGGCGGCCGTGTTCATGCTCTCCGACTGCCTGCGCGCCGAGTTCACCGCCCACGGCATCGGCGTCTCCACCATCTGCCCCGGCATCGTCAACACCAACATCACCCGCACCTCCACCTTCTCCGCGACCACCGCCGCCGAGCAGGCCGCCAAGCAGGCCCGCGCGGCCCGGCTCTACGCCCGCCGCGGCTTCCCGCCGGAGAAGGTCGCCGACGCGATCGTGCGCGCCGTCCGCACCGGCAAGGCGGTCGTTCCGGTCACCCCGGAGGCGAAGGCGGCGCGGTTTCTGTCCCGGCTCAGCCCGGGCCTGCTGCGCCTGGCGGCGCGGCTCAACGTGACCTGAGGCAGCACGGCCTGACGTGACGGCGACTGACGTGATAGCGACTGACGGGACCTCACAAGCGGAGTGTCAGCTTCCTGCCAAAACCTCCTGGTCAGTGCCGGTGCGCCCGTAGGCTTACCGGCAGGTAATCAGTGAGGGGAACAGGAACTGTGAAGAAGCGTCTGGTTTCGGTGGCGTTCGGTGCGGCCGGTCTGCTCATGGCGATGGCCCCGGGAGCCGTCGCGGCGCCGGCCGCCGACGCGCCGAGCGCCCAGAGCTGCGACGGCGTGACGCTCACCGGCTCGCTGCCGGTCCCGCCCGCCGGCACGACCGTCCAGCAGACGGTGACGATCGGGCCGGACTGCAAGCCGCAGGAGGGCCCGGTCTCGTACGTCCCGACCGCCCAGACGCAGACCGCGCAGACCGCGCAGACCGCTCGTGCGCAGGCCCGGACCGCCAAGGCCCTGGCGGCGGCCGCCGACACCACCGTCACCGGCCACCGCCGGGTGACCAGCGCCAACGAGATGTACGACTGCTGCAACATCCGGATGACCGGCCTCTACACCACCTCCGACTGGGACGTGGCGAACGGCCGGATCACCAACGCGGCCACCACCGCCACCCAGGGCTTCAACCGCGAGCCGTGGAACGCCGGCTGGTCGGTGGTCTCCGCCACCAACAGCGACGACTGCACCACCGACTGCGCCGTCACCAACTCCCAGGCCCACGCCGAGTTCTCGTACAAGGGCATCTTCGACCCGACCGGCCTCTGGTACGGCAACACGCAGCACAGCTACCTGACCCTCAACCCGGACCTCACCTACAGCTGCACCTTCGACGTCCAGCTGCGCCACACCTTCATCGGCTGGAACTGGCAGCGCTCCTGCAAGACCGCCTGACCCGGTGACCCGATCCCGGTGACCCGATCCCGGTGACCCGATCACGAAGGCCTCCCGGCGCCGCCCCGAGCGGAGCCGGGAGGCCTTCGCCACGTTCACGGGACCGAGCGGACACGGAGCGGATACCGACCGGATCCGGAGCGGATACCGAGCGGCTCAGCGGCCCAGCCGGGACAGCCCCTCGCGCAGCTCCTCGGCGTTCATGCACAGGTGGGCGTCGACGTGCGCGTTGAACTCCACCCAGAACGGCTCGCAGACGGACGGCAGCGCCGCCTCGTCCGGGACGTCGACGACGATCACCTGGGCGCGGTGGCCGTTGCGGGTGAAGAAGTAGGCCGCCTCGGGCTTGAGTTCCGCCATGATCCGTTGGAACTTGTCGCCGATCGTACCGTCGGTGATCAGCTTGTTGGACGTCGCGGTGTCGATCTCGATCTCCAGCAGGGCACGCATGACCGCTGCTCCTTCCCCGGGCTCGGGGTGAGTCCTGAACTCCAGCGTCCCGCCACCGCCGTGGCCACGCAACGTCACCCGCTCGGCGGCCGGTGAGTGGCCGTCCCGCCGCGTCCCGGCTGCACTGGTAACGCCCGTTCCCAGTGGAGAGGAGCCCCACGATGGCGCTCGTCGTCGTCTTCGACATCCCCGGTGTGACCCAGGCCCAGTACGACGCGGTGATCAAGGCCCTGACCGGCAGCACCACCGGCTTCAACCTGCCGTCCGACCTGCCCGTCGCCGGGCTCGTGTCGCACGTGGCCGGCCCGACCGGGACCGGCTGGCACGTCACCGACGTGTGGGAGTCCCGGGAGGCCTTCGAGCGCTTCGCCGAGGTGCTGGGGCCGATCCTCCAGGACGTCGGCATCCCGTCCGATCCGCCGCCGCAGATCTTCGAGGCCCACCGCGTGGTCCGGTAGCCGTCACGCGGCGTGCGGTGAGTCGCTGCGGGCCGGCTCCACCGGCGCCGCCAGGTCGTGGTGGATCGGCCCGTCCCCGGCGCTCAGCGGCAGGCAGCTGCCCCCGCGCCGGTGGGCGACGATCTCGGCGGCGACCGACACCGCCGTCTCCTCCGGGGTGCGGGAGCCGAGGTCCAGCCCGATCGGGGAGCGCAGCCGGGCCAGCTCGGCGTCGGTCAATCCGGCCTCGCGCAGCTTGGCCGCCCGCTCCCGGTGGGTGCGTCGCGAGCCCATCGCGCCGACGTAGCCGACCGGCAGCCGCAGCGCCCGCTCCAGCAGCGGGATGTCGAACTTGGCGTCGTGGGTGAGCACGCACAGCACGGTGCGCCCGTCGATCCGGCCGAGCTGCGAGTCGAGGTAGCGGTGCGGCCAGTCGACGACGACCTCCTCGGCGTCCGGGAAGCGGCGGGCGGTGGCGAAGACGGGCCTGGCGTCGCAGACGGTGACGCGGTAGCCGAGGAAGCGGCCGATCCGCACCACGGCGGCGGCGAAGTCGATCGCGCCGAAGACGATCATCCGCGGCGCGGGCACGGAGGACTCCACGAAGACGGTGACGGTGCCCCGCCCCTGCTCGTCGCAGGGCCGCCCGTCCAGGCCGAGCACGACCGTACCGGTGCGTCCGGCGTCCAGCATCGCCCGGGCCTCGGCGACGACGGCGCGCTCCAGCGCGCCGACCGTGGACGGCCCGGTCGACAGCGCGCCGAACGCCTCGCCGGCGGTGACGGCGACGCAGGCGCCGATGAGCGCGGCCGGCCCCTCGACCACCCGGGCGAGGGCGACCGGCGTGCCGGCGGCGATCCGGGCGAGGCCGGCGTCCAGCCCGGCGTCGGTCCCGGGCACGACCGGCTGGACGAACACGTCGAGGACCCCGCCGCAGGTCAGCCCGACCGCGAAGGCGTCCTCGTCGCTGTAGCCGAAGCGCTGCAGCACCGGTTCGCCGCTCTCGATCGCCGCCAGGCACAGCTCGTACACGGCGCCCTCGACGCAGCCGCCGGAGACGCTGCCGACCGCCTCGCCGGCCGCGTCCACGGCCAGGGCCGCACCGGGGTCGCGCGGGGCACTGCCGGAGACGCCGACGACGGTGGCCACGGCGAAGGAGCGCCCGGAGGCGTGCCAGGCCTGCAACTGCTCGGCGATGTCCTGCATGGCGGAGTGCTCCTTACCCAGTCTCGACAGTAGCGGGGGTGCCGCCGTACGGGAAACGATCCCGTACGGCGGCGGTGGTGCGTGAATCCGGCCGGGCCGAGGCCGCGGGGAGGGATCGGGGCCGGGGCCGCGGGGAGGGATCGGGGCCGCGGTCCCGGCCCGGCCAGCCGCGGCGGGGGTCAGTGCACGCCCAGCCAGGACCTGACCGGCGTGAGCGCGAAGTACACGACGAACACCGCCGTGAGCACCCACATCAGCACCCCGGGCTCGCGCCACCGGCCCCGGCCGGCCTTGAGCACGGTGTACGAGATGACGCCGGCCGCGACGCCCGCGGTGATGCTGTAGGTGAACGGCATCAGCACGCAGGTCAGGAAGGCGGGGATGGCGACCTCGCGGTCGGACCAGTCGATGTGCCGGGCCTGGCTCATCATCATCGAGCCGATCACCACCAGCGCGGCCGAGGCGACCTCGACCGGGACGATCCCGGCCAGCGGCGAGAAGAACAGCATCAGGGCGAACAGGCCGCCGGTGACGGTGGAGGCGAGGCCGGTGCGGGCGCCGTCGCCGACGCCGGTGGCGGACTCGACGAAGACGGTCTGCCCGGAGGCGCCGGCCAGGCCGCCGACCGCGCCGCCGGCGCCGTCGATGAACAGCGCCTTGGACAGGCCGGGCATCCGGCCGCGCTCGTCCGCCAGCCCGGCCTCGGTGCCGACGCCGATGATGGTGGCCATCGCGTCGAAGAAGCCGGCCAGCACCAGGGTGAACACGGCGACGGAGGCGCTGATCGCGCCCATGCCGTGGGCGCCGAAGGCGCCGAACAGGTCGACGTGGCCGAACAGGCCGAAGTCGGGGGCGGAGACGGGGCTGCCGGGCCACACCGGCACCGAGCTGTGCCAGGCGTCGGCGGGCACGTGGGCGAGCTTGTTGACGGCGACGGCGAGGACGGTGCCTCCGGCGATGCCGATCAGGATCGCGCCGCGCACGCCGCGGGCCATCAGCACGAAGACGGTGAGCAGGGTGACGCAGAAGACGGCGACCGGCCAGCCGGTGAGTTCGCCGGACGGGCCGAGCGAGAGCGGGGTGGGCCCGCCGGTGTGCATGAAGCCGGCCTTGTAGAGGCCGATGACGGTGACGAACAGGCCGATGCCGATGGTGATCGCGTGCTTGAGCGGCAGCGGGATGCCGTTCATGATCCGCTCGCGCAGTCCGGAGACGACCAGCAGCACGATCAGCAGGCCGTAGATCACGCACAGGCCCATGGCCTGCGGCCAGGTGGTGTGCGGCACGACGAGTGCGGAGACGGCGCCGGAGACGGAGAGTCCGGCGGCCAGGGCGAGCGGTACGTTGCCGACCAGGCCCATCAGGATCGTGGTGACGGCGGCCGCGAGGGCGGTGGCGGTGGTGAGCGCGGCGTGGTCGAGCTTGGCGCCGGTGACGTCGGCGCCGCCGAGGATCAGCGGGTTGAGCAGGACGATGTACGCCATCGCCATGAAGGTGGTGAGGCCGCCGCGCAGTTCGTTGGCGAGGGTCGACCCCCGGGCGGAGATCTTGAAGTACGCGTCCAGCGCGTTCCTCGGCGGTGCCGAGGGGGTCGCCGAGGGGGTCGCCGAGGGCGGTGCCGGGGGCGGTGCCGAGGGGGTCGCCGGGGGCGAGGGGTGGGGCTCGTCCCCGGCGGTTCTGTCTGCTTCGGTGGTGCCGGGCTCCGTGGGGATCCTGGTCATGTCCACTCCCAAGTGTCAAAGGGGGTTGGGGTGGGCGAGCCGACCTGACGACCGGTCAAGGGGGCAGGGGGACGTCTCGACTCACGGCGCGATGTGCGTGGGGGTGCACTGCCGCGGCGCCCCGGCGTGGGCGGCGCGGCAGGGTGGGGGAGGGCCCCGGTGGGGGAGCCTCGGGGGGAGGCCCCGGGGCGGCCGGGAAGACGCGGCGCCGCCCCGGGGCCGGCCGAACCGCCGGACTCAGCCCGGGCGTTCGGTGGTCAGGTGCTCGGGCCGGACCGGGATCCGGTTCAGCGCCAGGCCGGTGGCGTTGCGGATGGCCGCCACGATCGAGGGCGTCGCCGAGACGGTCGGCGCCTCGCCGACGCCGCGCAGCCCGTAGGGGGCGTGCGGGTCGGGCAGTTCGAGGATCTCCACCGGGATCGGCGGGGTGTCGAGGATGGTGGGGATCAGGTAGTCGGTGAAGGAGGCGTTGCGCACCTTGCCGTCCCGCAGCACGATCTCCTCCATGACGGCGAGGCCGAGCGCCTGGGTGCAGCCGCCCTGGATCTGGCCGACGACGGAGAGCGGGTTGAGCGCCTTGCCGACGTCCTGGACGGCGGTCAGCTCGACGACCTTGACCAGGCCCAGTTCGACGTCCACGTCGACCACCGCGCGATTGGCGCAAAACGTGTACTGGACGTGGCCGAAGCCCTGCCCGGTCTCCTTGTCGAAGGGCACGGTGGGCCGGTGGTGGTGCTCGCGGGTCTGCTCGATCGCCTCGTCGCCGAGCAGGTCGACCATGGAGACCAGGGCGCCCGCGCTCGCCGAGACGACCTTGCCGCCGGCCAGCGAGAGGTCGTCGTGGGTCCAGCCGTAGCGGCGCCGGCCCTTGTCGATGAGTTCGCGCCGCACCGCCTCGGCGGCCAGCTTCACCGCGCCGCCGGTCATGTACGTCTGGCGGGAGGCGGAGGTGGAGCCGGCCGAGCCGACCGCGGTGTTCGCCGGGTGGATGGTGACCTGTTCGACGCCCAGCTCGGTGCGGGCGATCTGGGCGTGGACGGTGACGCCGCCCTGCCCGACCTCGGCCATCGCGGTGTGCACCAGCGCGACCGGTTCGCCGCCGATCACCTCCAGCCGCACCCGGGCGGTGGAGTAGTCGTCGAAGCCCTCGGAGAAGCCGACGTTCTTGATGCCGACCGAGTAGCCGACGCCGCGCACGATGCCCTCGCCGTGCGAGGTGTTGGACAGCGCGCCGGGCAGCCGGCGCACGTCCAGGTGCGTCGTGTCGAGCGGCGGCGGCAGCGGCATCTCCTTGGCCCGGCGCAGCAGTTCGGCGACCGGCGCGGGCGCGTCGATCTCCTGCCCGGTGGGCATCCGGTCGCCCTGGGAGACGGCGTTGAGCTGCCGGAGCTCCACCGGGTCCATGCCGAGTTCGACGGCCAGCTTGTCCATCTGCGACTCGTAGCCGAACGCCGCCTGCACCGCGCCGAAGCCGCGCATCGCCCCGCAGGACGGGTTGTTGCTGTACAGCGCGACGGCGTGCATCCGCACGTTCGGGATGACGTAGGGGCCGTGCCCGAGCGAGGCGGCGTTGCCGACCACGGCGGGGGAGGCGGAGGCGTAGGCGCCGCCGTCCAGCACGATCCGGCAGTCGGCGTAGACCAGCCTGCCGTCGCGGGTGGCGCCGTGCTCGTAGTGCATGCGCGCCGGGTGGCGGTGGACGTGGCCGAAGAAGGACTCGTCGCGGGAGTACACGATCTTGACGGGCTTGCCGGTGTGCAGGGCCAGCAGGCAGGCGTGGATCTGCATCGACAGGTCCTCGCGGCCGCCGAAGGCGCCGCCGACGCCGGCCAGGGTCAGCCGGACCTTCTCCTCCGGCAGGCCGAGCACCGGGGCCATCTGCTCGCGGTCGACGTGCAGCCACTGGGTGGCGATGTAGAGGTCGACGCCGCCGTCCTCGGCGGGCACGGCGAGGCCGGACTCGGGCCCGAGGAAGGCCTGGTCCTGCATGCCGACCTCGTAGTCGCCGCTGACCACCACGTCCGCGAGCGCCCGCACCTCGTCGGTGACGCCGAGGCCGGAGACCAGCTTCTGCTCGTGGCAGATGTTGCCGTACGCGTGGGACTTGTACTCGTGCGGCTCGTGCACGTAGCCGTACACCTCGGGGTGCAGGCACTGCTCCTCGGTGACGATCGGGGTGAGCACCTCGTACTCGACGGCGATCTTCTTCACCGCGCGCCGGGCGGTCTCCGGGTGGTCGGCGGCGACCAGGGCGATCGCCTCGCCGTGGTAGCGGACCTGGTCGATGGCCAGGGCCGGCTGGTCCCGGATCTCCAGGCCGTAGTACTTGGAGCCGGGGATGTCCTCGTGGGTGAGGACGGCGTACACGCCGGGCACCTTGAGCGCCTCGGTGATGTCCACCGACAGGATCCGGGCCCGGGGGTGCGGCGAGCGCAGCGCCATGCCCCAGAGCATGTCCTCGTGCCACAGGTCGGAGGAGTACGCGAACTCGCCGCGCACCTTCAGGTTGCCGTCCGGGCGCAGCGGCGAGCCGCCGATGCCGTCCTTGGCGGCCTGGCCGATGTTCTGCAGGTTCTTCTGGCCCTGGATGGTGCGCGCGTTCATGCCGAGGCCCCTTCACCGGCGCACTTGCGGGCCGAGGCCAGCCGCACCGCGTCCATGATCTTCTCGTAGCCGGTGCAGCGGCACAGGTTGCCGGACAGCGCCTCGCGGATGTCGTCGTCGCCGGGCTGCGGGTCGTCGGCCAGCAGGGCGTCGGTCTGCACCAGCAGGCCGGGGGTGCAGAAGCCGCACTGGACGGCCCCGGCGTCGACGAACGCCTGCTGCACGAGCCCGAGTTCGCCGTCCTCGCCGGCCAGTCCCTCGACCGTGCGCACCTCGCGGCCCTGCACCTGGCCGGCCGCGACCAGGCAGGAGCAGACCGGCACGCCGTCCAGATAGACGGTGCAGGAGCCGCACTCGCCCTGTTCGCAGGCGTTCTTCGACCCGGGCAGGCCGACGCGTTCGCGCAGCACGTAGAGCAGGCTCTCGCCGGCCCACACGTCGTCGGCCTCGACCGGCTTGCCGTTCGCGGTGAACGTGACCCTCATGCCGCGCTCCTGATCTGCTTGCGGTAGTCGTTCCAGCACCACGTGAGGGTGCGGCGGGCCATCACGGCCAGGGCGTGCCGGCGGTACTCGGCGGTGCCGCGGACGTCGTCGATCGGGGAGGCCGCGGCCTTCACCAGTTCGCCGAACCGCTGCACCACCTCGGTGCCGAGCAGGGCGCCGCTCTCCCACAGGCCGCGCTCGGCGAGCACGCCCGCCAGGTAGTCCTCGGCCTCGACGGCGCGGCGCGGGGTGGGGGCGGCCGAGCCGATGCCGGTGCCGACGGTGCCGTTCCTCGGGTGCAGGGCGAAGCCGAACGCGCAGACGGCGATCACCATCGCGTTGCGGGTGCCGATCTTCGAGAACTGCTGGGGGCCGTCCGCGACGGGCAGGTGCACGGCGCGGATCAGTTCGTCCGCCGCCAGGCAGTTGCGCTTGACGCCGACGTAGAAGTCGTCGATCGGGATCATCCGGGTGCCGCGCACCGACGCCGCCTCGACGTACACGTCACGCCCGGCCGCCAGCAGCGCCGGGTGGGAGTCGCCGGCCGGGGAGGCCGCGCCCAGGTTGCCGCCGACGCTGCCGCGGTTGCGGATCTGCGGCGAGCCCACGGTGTGCGCCGCCAGCGCGAGCCCGGGCAGCGGCCCGGCCAGCTCGTCGATGATCCGCGCGTACGGGACGGCCGCGCCGAGCCGTACGACGCCGCCGTCCTCCGTCCACCGGGTGAGTTCGCGGACGCGGTTCAGGTCGAGAATCGCGGATGGCCGGTGCACGTCGAAGTTCAGCTCGACCATCACGTCCGTACCGCCCGAGATGGGCAGCGCGGTCGGGTGCTCGGCCTTCGCCGCGAGTGCCTCGTCCCAGGTGGCGGGCCGAAGGAACTCCATGCGGGTGTCTCCTCAGGTCTTCGCCCGCCGGGTCTCCGGCGGCGTGTCGCCCAGTGAACCCCTGTGACGCGGCCCACTGGCAGTCACCGATGGCATGAAGCCCCGGCTGTGGTCCCGCCCGGCATCCTGTACGTTCCTCTAAGGAGGAGAATCACGCGGCCCGGCCGTGTGCCGGGCGCTACTTACGACCGTAATCCGGGCGTGACGGGCGGTCCACGGAGCGGCGGTCCGGCCGCCCGCCGGCACGTCACCGCGAGCACGGATGTTCGGGCACACTGTGACCCCGGGCCCGAGGTCCCGGCTCCCGCCCCCACCCCCCAAGCCCCGAAGGAGTCCGCGGATGCGCGTCCGTGACCTGCTCGCCCCCGGTGCCCCGCGCCTGCGCCTGCTCGCGGCCGAGGAGGAGCTGGACCGGCAGGTCGGCGGCGTGATGACGACGGACCTGCAGGACCCGGGCCGCTACCTGCACGGCGGCGAACTGGTCCTCACCGGCATGCTGTGGCGCACCGGGCCGGCCGACTCCGAGCGCTTCGTACGCACCATCGCCGCCGGCGGCGCCGTCGCCCTCGCGGCCGGCGAGGCCGAGGTCGGCCCGGTGCCCGAGGACCTGGTCGAGGCCTGCCGCCGGCACCGGATGCCGCTGCTGGCCGTTCCCGACGACATCGCCTTCGGCACCGTCGCCGAGTTCATCGGCCGCCAGGTCTCCGCCGACCGCGCCGCCGACCTCGCCGCCCTGGTCGACCGGCACCGCCTGCTGGTCTCCGCGGCCGGCGGCGGCGGCCTCGACGCCGTGCTGGACCTGCTCGGCGGTGACCTCGACCTGGACTGCTGGGTGCTCACCCCCACCGGCGCGGTGATCGCCGGGCCCGCCGACCGGCTCGGCGCCGAGGACCGCGACCAGCTCGTCCGCGCCCACCTCGCCGCCCAGCGCCAGCGCCGCCGCCCCCCGCACCGGGCCCGGCTGGCCGGCGGCGCCTACTCGCTGCTGCCCGCCCCCGTCTCCGCCGAGCACGAGGCGCCGCTGGCCGACTGGGTGCTCGCCGTCGCCGGGGACGTCACCGAGTGGACGGCCAAGCGCCAGCAGCTCGCCGAGAACCTCGCCCGCCTCGTCGCCGCCGAGCGCCACCGCCGCGACGAGGGCCGTCGGCTGCGCCGCCGCCTCGCCGACGAACTGCTCGCCCTGCTGCGCCGCGACGCCGACCCGGCCGAGATCGGCCGCGCCCTGTACGCCTCCTCGGCGATGGCCGCCCGCTACGAGAGCCCCGAGCCCCGGTCCCCGCAGCAGGAAGCCTCCTGGCTGGTCGTCAGCGCCGAGGGCACCGGCCTGCCCGAGGGCACCGTACGGGCCGTCCTGGAGGAGGCGGTGGGCGGCACCACCGACCGCGCCCTGGTCGCCGGGACGGGCGCCGGCGCCGTCGTGGTGATGCCCGCCCCGGACGGGCCGCAGCCCGAACAGGCCCTGGCGGCGGAGGCGTTGCGCACCCTGCTCGCCCCGCTGGAGGCCGGGCTCGGGCCCGAGGGCCGGATCACCGTCGGTGTCTCCGCCCCCGCCGCCGAGTCCGGCGGCCTGCGCGGCGCCCTGGAGGAGGCCCGGCACGCCCGCCGGATCGCCGCCGCCCGGATCGGCCGGGTCTGCGTGGCCGGCCCCGAGGAGCTGGCCTCGCACGTGCTGCTGCTGGCCGCCGTCCCGGACGAGGTGCGCCGGGCCTTCCGCGGCCGGCTGCTGGACAAGGTCATCGCCTACGACCTGGAGCACCAGGCGGACCTGGTCCGCACCCTGGAGGCGTTCCTGCGCTCGGACGGCTCCTGGACGCGCTGCGCCGGGCAGCTGCACGTCCACGTCAACACGCTGCGCTACCGGATCGGGCGGATCGAGGAGCTGACGGGGCGGGACCTGTCCCGGCTGGAGGACCGGGTGGACTTCTACCTGGCGCTCGAACTGGCCTGAGCCCCTGTCACCGGTACGGCCGAGGGCCCGCCGCGAACGCTCGCGGCGGGCCCTCGGCCGTACGGCCCAAAGGTCCTACTGGGCCGGGACGCTGCTACTGGGGCGGGATGATGGCGGTCAGCCACTCGAAGATGCCCGGCACCATGGTCTTCCACAGGTCGGTGGTGTGCGGGCCGTTGGTCTCCTGGACCTGGACCTTCGTCGGGTCCTTGGCCACCGCGGCGAGCGCCTGGGCGTCCTCCAGGCCGTCGCCCTTCTTGCCGCTGATGTACAGCGAGACCTTCGGCGGGGTCTGGGCGGCCTTCAGGATGTTGACCGGGTTGTTGGCCTCGCGCAGCTTCGCGTCCTTGCCGACCAGCGAGTCCGACTCGGTGCCCGGGTCGTTGTAGCCGGACATCGAGATGGCGGCGCGGTAGCGGTTGGGGTGGGCCAGCGAGATCTTGGCCGCGCAGTGGGCGCCGGCCGAGTAGCCGGCGATGGCCCAGCGGTCGCCGGACGGGTCGGCGCGGAAGTTGTCCATCACCATCTGCGGCACGTCCCGGGTGATCCACGCGTCGGCGTTGACCTTGCCGGGGATGTCGGTGCAGCCGGCGTCCTGGTGCTGCAGCAGCAGGGTGCGCGGCGAGACCAGGATGAACGGCGAGACCTTGCCCTGCTGCATCAGCGGCTTGAGCTGCTCGGACACCTTGAGGGTGCCGTACCAGGTGGAGGAGGAGCCCGGGTAGCCGGGGATCAGCTCGACCACCGGGAACTTCTTGTCCTTGTACGCCGGGTCGTTGTACTGCGGCGGCAGCCAGACCAGCACCTCGCCGTCGACGCCGGAGACCTGGCCCTTCAGCTCGGTCTTCTGGACGTCCCCGGGCACCGCCGGGTCCCCGACCCCGGCGAACTTCTGCATCACCTTCGGCGGCTGCTTGCCCGCGGAGTCGCCCCCGCCGCCCTTGCCGCCCTCGGCGTCCAGCGGCGGCACGGAGGGCACGGCCCGGACGTGGTCCCCGGTGCCGAGCAGGTCGTCCCAGTTGCCGTAGATCAGGTTCGCGTTGTTCACCATCACGAAGACCATCAGCACGGCCGTGATCTGGCAGAACATGATCATGACCAGCCGGGACAGGATCCGCACCGGCCGCGGACCGCGCACCTTGCCCCAGAACACCAGCGCGACCGCGATGGCCACCGGCACCAGGATGACGGTGAGGACGAAGAACGGCGTTCCTGTGAGTTGCATCAAGCTCTCGTATCCGGGTCGCTGGCCGCCCGGGCCCCACGCGCCCGAACGCACTCCAATTGGCATCAGACGGTGGGAAACCGGCGATCGGTTGCCGTCCGAATCTGTGCGGAACCTGAGAGGAACATCACGCGCACGTGCTGCTCCCCTTTCGGGTCGGCGCATAGTCTGCCACCCGAACGGGTGTCGTCCGGACCACGCGTCCAGCGAACTTCCAGGAAAGGTCCCCCGGAGCACCTTACCCCGGGTACCGTGCGCGCCGGCGGGCGAGGCGGTGCGAGCCCGCACGGCCCGGGCAGAGAGACTAGGGGGATGAGCACAACCCGCTTTCGCCCGTCCCGCCGCCTCTGGCCCGTCTGCGCCGTCCTGGCCCTCGCGGTCACCGCGGCCGGTTGCAGCAGTACCGGAGGCAGACGCGCCGAGGAGGCCCGCGCCAAGGCCGCGGCCGCCGCCGGCGGCGCCGTCACGACCCCGCGCTGGAAGGTCGCCATGGTGACCCACGCCGGAGCCGGCGACGCCTTCTGGGACAGCGTGCGCAAGGGCGCCGAGCAGGCCGCCGCCAAGGACAACATCACCTTCCTGTACTCCAACGACGCGCAGACCCAGAACCAGGTCCAGCTCGTCCAGGCCGCCATCGACCAGAAGGTCGACGGCCTGCTGGTCACCCTGGCCAAGGGCGACGCCATGGCCGACGTCCTCGCCAAGGCCAAGGCGGCCGGCATCCCGGTGATCACCGTCAACTCCGGCCAGGAGTACTCCGCGAAGTTCGGCGCGCTCACCCACATCGGCCAGGACGAGGCCACCGCCGGCCAGGCCGCCGGCGCCGAACTCGCCTCCCGCGGCCGCAGATCCGTCCTGTGCGTCATCCACGAGCAGGGCAACGTCGGCCAGGAGCAGCGCTGCGGCGGCGCCCAGGCCAAGGCCGGTGCCGCGTTCCAGGTGCTCTACGTCAACGGCGTCGACATGCCCGACGCGCGCGCCGCGATCTCCGCCAAGCTGCAGGCCGACCAGTCCATCGACACCGTGCTCACCCTCTCCGGCCCGATGGCCGCGACCGGCCTGCAGGCGATCCAGGACGCCCGCCGCCCCGTCGAACTGGACACCTTCGACCTGGGCACCCAGGTCGTCGCCGGCCTGAAGTCCGGCAGCGTCGGCTTCGCCGTCGACCAGCAGCCCTACCTCCAGGGCTACGAGGGCGTCGACCTGCTCTGGCTGTACAAGTCCAACCTGGACATGCTCGGCGGCGGCAGGCCCGTCGAGACCGGCCCGCAGATCCTCACCAAGGACAACGCCGACGCGCTCGCCGAGTACGTCGCGAGGGGGACGCGTTGAGCACCCCCTCGGGAACCCCCGACGTCCTCGCCCGGGACGGCCTCGTCCAGGACCGCCCGGCCGCCCTGCGCCGGCTCCTCGCCCGCCCCGAACTGGGCTCGCTGATCGCCGCCGTCGCCGTCTTCACGGTCTTCGCCGCGGCCGCCGAACCCTTTCTGCGGGTCTCCTCGCTGGGCACCGTGCTGTACGCCGCCTCCACCATCGGGATCATGGCCGTACCGGTCGCCCTGCTGATGATCGGCGGCGAGTTCGACCTCTCGGCCGGCGTGCTGGTCACCACCGCCGCGCTGACCTCCTCGATGGTGTCCTACCAGTTCACCGCCGTCACCTGGGTCGGCGTGCTGGTCTCGCTCGCCACCACGCTGGCGATCGGCTGGTTCAACGGCTGGATGCTCGGCCGCACCAGGCTGCCCAGCTTCATCGTCACCCTCGGCACCTTCCTGATGCTGACCGGCGCCAACCTCGGCCTCACCAAGGCGATCTCCGGCACGGTCTCCACCAAGTCGATCGCCGACATGCAGGGCTTCGAGTCCTGCCGCCGGCTGTTCGCCTCCGAGGTCACCATCGGCGGACTGACCGTCAAGGCCACCGTGTGGTGGTGGCTCGGCCTGCTCGTGGTCGGCAGCTGGGTGCTGCTGCGCACCCGCTTCGGCAACTGGGTCTTCGCGGTCGGCGGCGACGCGGCCGCCGCCCGAGCGGTCGGCGTGCCGGTCGCCCGGACCAAGACCGTGCTCTACCTCGGCGTCGGCTTCGGCGCCTGGGTGCTCGGGCAGCACCTGCTGTTCTCCTTCGACACCGTGCAGTCCGGCGAGGGCGTCGGCAACGAGCTGATCTACATCGTCGCGGCCGTCATCGGCGGCTGCCTGATCACCGGCGGCTACGGCTCGGTCGTCGGCTCGGCG
The DNA here is from genome assembly GCF_049543595.1 of Kitasatospora sp. NPDC094028. Taxonomy (NCBI): domain Bacteria; kingdom Bacillati; phylum Actinomycetota; class Actinomycetes; order Kitasatosporales; family Streptomycetaceae; genus Kitasatospora; species Kitasatospora sp. NPDC094028. Next base: position 41,663 of record NZ_JBMVFA010000024.1, read on the forward strand.
CTCGGCGCGCTGATCTTCGGCATGGCCAGCAAGGGGATCATCTACGCCCAGTGGAACCCGGACTGGTTCAAGTTCTTCCTCGGCGCGATGCTGCTGCTGGCCGCGCTGCTGAACGCCTACGTCAAGCGCCGCGCCGAACGGGGTCCGCGATGAGCACCACGTCCGATGAACTCCTGGCGCTGGAAGGCGTCGGCAAGACCTACGGGACGGTCCGCGCGCTGCAGGACGTCTCGCTGACCCTGCACGCCGGCGAGATCAGCTGCGTGCTCGGCGACAACGGCGCCGGCAAGTCCACCCTCATCAAGATCATCGCCGGGCTGCACCGGCACGACGAGGGCCGCTACACGGTCGGCGGCGAGGAGGTCCGCCTCGACTCCCCGCGCCAGGCCCTCGACCTCGGCATCGCCACCGTCTACCAGGACCTCGCCGTCGTCCCGCTGATGCCGGTGTGGCGCAACTTCTTCCTCGGCTCCGAGCAGGGCCTGCGCCGCTGGGGCGGCCTGCGCCTGGACGCCGACGGCATGCGCGCCACCACCCGCGAGGCGCTCGCCCGGATGGGCATCGACCTGCACGACGTCGACCGGCCGATCGGCACCCTCTCCGGCGGCCAGCGCCAGTGCGTGGCGATCGCCCGCGCGGTGCACTTCGGCGCCAAGGTGCTCATCCTGGACGAGCCGACCGCCGCACTCGGCGTCAAGCAGTCCGGCGTGGTGCTCAAGTACGTCACCGCGGCCCGCGACGCCGGGCTCGGCGTCGTCCTGATCACCCACAACCCGCATCACGCGTACCTGGTCGGCGACCACTTCACCCTGCTCAAGCGCGGCCGGATGGCCGGCAGCCACCCGCGCGCCGAGATCAGCCTGGAACAGCTCACCACCGAGATGGCCGGCGGCTCCGACCTCGCCGAACTCTCCCACGAGCTGGCCCGACCGGCGGTCTCCCCCGATCCCAGCGATTCCCGTGAGGAGCGTCCGCAGCCGTGACCGGTACCCCAGGTGGCACCCGGCCGCCCGTCCTGCCCACCCTGCTCGGCCTCGGCCCGCGCGCCGAGCGCCGCCGCCGCGCCCTGCCCGCCGGGATACTGCGGCTGCCCACCATCGGGGTCGACATCGGCGGCACCAAGGTGGTCGCGGGCGTCGTCGACGGGGAGGGGCAGGTGCTGGAGAAGCTGCGCACCGACACCCCCGACAAGAGCAAGAGCCCCAAGGTCGTCGAGGACGTCATCGTCGAGCTGGTGCTGCAGCTCGCCGACCGGCACGACGTCCACGCGGTCGGCGTCGGCGCGGCCGGCTGGGTCGACGCCGACCGCTCCCGGGTGCTGTTCGCCCCGCACCTCAACTGGCGCAACGAACCGCTCCAGCAGGCGCTCAGCGAGCGGCTGCGCTTCCCGGTGATCGTCGAGAACGACGCCAACGCGGCCGCCTGGGCCGAGTGGCGCTTCGGCGCCGGGCGCGGCGAGGACCACATGGTGATGCTCACCCTCGGCACCGGCATCGGCGGCGCCGTCGTCCGGGACGGCTACGTCGACCGCGGGAAGTACGGCCTCGCGGGCGAGTTCGGGCACATGCAGGTGGTGCCCGGCGGCCACCGCTGCCCGTGCGGCAACCGCGGCTGCTGGGAGCAGTACTCCTCCGGCAACGCGCTGGTGCGCGACGCCCGGGAGCTCGCCGCCGAGGAGTCGCCGGTGGTGCAGCCGCTGCTCGCCCGGGCCGGCGGCACGGCGGACGGCATCACCGGGCCGCTGGTCACCGAGGCCGCGCGGGAAGGCGACCCGACCGCGATCGAGCTGCTCTACGAGGTCGGCACCTGGCTCGGCGTCGGCATCGCCAACCTGGCCGCCGCGCTCGACCCGGGCCGCTTCGTCATCGGCGGCGGCGTCTCCGAGGCCGGTGACCTGCTGCTCGGCCCGGCCCGGGACACCTTCCGCCGCACCCTCACCGGGCGCGGCTTCCGCCCCGAGGCCACCATCGCGCACGCCGCCCTCGGCAACGAGGCCGGCCTGGTCGGCGCCGCCGACCTCGCCCGCCAGGTCGCCCGCCGCTTCCGCACCATCAAGCGGCGCCGGGTGGAGCGCGCGGCGCTGTAGCGGGGGACTCCGGCGGGGCGGGCCCGCCCGGCGGTCGCCGCCGGGCGGGCCTCGGTCGGACGGGCTCCGCCTGACGGGCCGTGGGCCGAGCGGGCGGGATCGGGTGAGCCGAACGGGCAGGTTTCGCGCGTGGCTGCTTGAAGGCGGACGGGATCGGTGACTCTCGGTGCCAGGGGGCTCACGAGAGGACACCACATGACGAACCCACCGCTTCGCCGCGCCGCACGGATCGCCGCGATAGCCGCGCTCGCCTGCGCGACCACCTTCACCACCGCCGGCGTCGCCACCGCCGGCGGGCACGACGGGGGGGACCGCGAGCACGGGCGCGAACACGGACACGAACACCGGGATGGGCGCGGGCACCACCAGCGGCACCACGACCGGAACGTCGTCGACATCGACGTGAACAAGGGCGGCGGGATCGACGTCCAGGACGAGGCCGAGGGCGGACTGGTCACCTTCGCGGTGGAGACCGACGACCCGGCCGGCCGGCAGATCCAGCTGATCCGTCCGCACGAGGGGGTCTCGCACACCACCCTGTTCGCGGACCTGACCAAGGCCGTCAGCGAGACCCCGGCGACCGCCGCCCAGGGCATCAGGGCCGTCGCGGCGGAGGCGGACGCCCTGGGCGGCACCCTGGTCTCGCCGGACGTCCCGGCGCGGTTCACCGGGGAGGTCGACGAGGGCGAGGTGCTGGTGCTGGACTTCACCGCCTTCCTCAAGGACCCGGCACACCCGGTCTTCGCGACCATCGAGTTCGAGGGGCACAACGGGCGCCACCGGCACCACCGGCACCACCGCGGGGCCGAGGAACACGCCACCGTGGTCCAGGAGGAGACGCCGGCCGGTCCCCGGTTCGACGTCGAGGACCTGGACGACGCGGACGCCCCGATCGTGGTCCGCAACGAGGCCGACGAACTGCACGAGATGGTGCTCCAGCCGGTCAAGCCGGGCACCACCGACGCGGACGTCCAGGCCTTCTTCGACGCCACCGCCAAGGGCCAGCACCCGACCCCGCCGTTCTCCGGCGTGCCGTCAGGCCTCAGCGCGATCTCCCCGGGGGACACCGCGGTGTTCGAGGCGGAGGACCTCAAGCCCGGCACGTACGTCCTGCTCTGCTTCATCCCGGACGACAAGACCGGCGTCCCGCACGCCTTCCTCGGGATGCACAAGGTCGTCGAGCTGCACTGAGCGGGTCGAGCGACGACTTTCCACTTTCAACCGACAGCTTTCAGCGGACGGATGACGTTCGCTGAAAGCTGTCGGTTGAATTCTGTTCGCTGTTCTCAGCCCGCCGACTTCCAGCGGTCCCGGCCGTCGCTGCCGGGGCCGCAGACCATCGGGGTGCCCTTGGTGGTGAGCCCTCACACCGTATATAGATCGCATGAAGAGATGTTTCGCCGAGTCCGGAATCGATTCCGGACCGTGATCTTCGGCCCGCCGTGCTCGTGCCCGAAGTCCCCGCCCCCGTTTCCGCGTCAACTACCCGCTGGTAGCCGTGTGGTGTGGTTGTCGGATCGTGTCCGCCTGTGGAACAACTGGGATGACGCCGACTCAGGAGGACTCGGAATGAGGGCTCTGACCCGTCTCGCACCATCGCTGCTGCTCGCCACCGCCCTGGTCTGGGCCAACGCGGGCCCGGCCGGGGCGGCCGCCCCGCCACCGAAGGTGCCGGAGGCGGTCGGCTGGGGCGGGGCCGTCGCCACCGTCGACGCGGACGCCACCGCGGCCGGGGTCGAGGTGCTGCGCCAGGGCGGCAACGCGGTGGACGCGGCGGTCGCCGCCGCCGCGGCCCTCGGGGTCACCGAGCCGTACTCCTCCGGCATCGGCGGCGGCGGGTACTTCGTCTACTACGACCACGCCACCGGCCGGGTGCACACCATCGACGGCCGCGAGACGGCGAGCCGCACCGCCGACAGCGGGCTGTTCCTGGAGGACGGCAAACCGCTGCCGTTCCCCGACGCCGTCACCAGCGGCCTGTCGGTCGGCGTCCCCGGCACCCCCGCCACCTGGGACGCCGCACTGCGGCAGTGGGGCAGCCGCTCGCTCGCCGAGAACCTGCGCCCCGCCGAGCGGATCGCCGAGGACGGCTTCGTCGTCGACGACACCTTCCGCGGCCAAACCGCCGACAACTACGACCGGTTCAAGGACTTCCCGGCCACCGCCAAGCTCTACCTGCCGAACGGCAAGCCCCCCGAGGTCGGCACCGTCCTGCGCAACCCCGACCTCGCCGCCACCTACAAGCTGCTCGCCAAGGACGGCGTCCAGGCCTTCTACCGAGGCGAGTTGGCCACCGACATCGCCAACACCGTCCAGCATCCTCCAGTTGACCCAGCATCAGGGAGAAAGGCCCGCCCGGGCAAGGTCGACACCACCGACCTCGCCGCCTACCGGGTCCGCGACCAGGCCCCCACCCACGTCGCCTACCGCGACTACGACGTCTACTCGATGGCCCCCTCCAGCTCCGGCGGCACCACGGTCGGCGAGGCGCTGCACATCCTGGAGGACGGCGACCTCTCCGCCGCCGGCGGGACGCAGTACTACCACCACTTCCTGGAGGCCTCCCGGATCGCCTTCGCCGACCGCAACCGCTGGGTCGGCGACCCGGCGTTCAGCGACGTCCCGACCCGGCAACTGCTCTCCGAGCGCTACGCCGCCTCCCGGGCCTGCCTGATCAGCCCCGACCACGCCCTCACCAGCCCGCTCGCCCCCGGCGACCCGCGCCACCCGGCGGACTGCGCCGAGGACGGCCCGGCCGTCGCCGAGCCGTACGAGGGCCCCAACACCACCCACCTGACGGTCGCCGACCGCTGGGGCAACATCGTCTCCTACACCCTCACCATCGAGCAGACCGGCGGCAGCGGCATCACCGTCCCCGGCCGGGGCTTCCTGCTCAACAACGAGCTGACCGACTTCGACTTCGCCCCGCTCACCGCCGGCGTCCCCGACCCCAACCTGCCGGGCCCGGGCAAGCGGCCGCGCTCCTCGATGTCCCCGACCATCGTGCTGCGGGACGGCGAGCCGCTGCTCGCCACCGGCAGCCCCGGCGGCGCGACCATCATCACCACCACCCTGCAGGTGCTGCTCGGCCGTCTCGACCGGGGCCTGAGCCTGGAGCAGGCGATCGCCGCGCCGCGCGCCAGCCAGCGCAACACCGCCGCCAGCCAGGCCGAGCCCGGCTTCCTCGCCCTGCCCGAGCGGGCCGAACTGGAGGGCCTGGGGCACCGGTTCTCCTCGGTCGCCGAGATCGGCGCCGCCACCGGGGTGGAACGGTTGCCGGACGGCCGCTGGGTGGCCGCCGCCGAACCGGTGCGGCGCGGCGGCGGCTCGGCCGCGGTGGTCCGGCCCGCGGGCTGACCGGGCCGAACCGACCGGGCCGGGCCGACCCGGGCCGGCCGGGCTGACCGGCCGGGTCTGTCAGTGGCGGGCGGTATGTTCGGGGTGGGCCTTCCTCGTGAGGGGGAGCCCGCCCCGTCCGTACCGAACCACCGGGAAGGCCGCCCGCCGTGACCGTCCGCATCGCCACCTGGAACATCAACTCCGTCACCGCGCGGCTGCCCAAGCTCCTGGAGTGGCTGGAGAGCGCCAAGCCCGACGTGCTCTGCCTCCAGGAGCTCAAGTGCGCGGCCGACGCCTTCCCGTACGACGAGGTCCGCGCGCTCGGCTACGAGACCGCCGCGCACGGCAACGGCCGGTGGAACGGCGTCGCCGTCGTCTCCCGGATCGGCCTGGAGGACGTCGTGCGCGACCTGCCCGGCCAGCCCGGCTACCTGGCGGACGGCGCGCTGCTGCCCGACGTCGAACCGCGCGCCATCGCCGCCACCTGCGGCCCGGTCCGGGTCTGGTCGGTGTACGTGCCCAACGGCCGCGAGGTCGGCCACCTGCACTACCACTACAAGCTGGAGTGGCTGGAGGCACTGCGCAAGGCCTCCGTCGAGGACGCGGCGGGCGAGCGCCCCTTCGCCGTCCTCGGGGACTTCAACATCGCCCCCACCGACGAGGACGTCTTCGACGTCGCCGCGTTCGAGGGCCTGACGCACGTCACCCCCACCGAGCGCGCCGCCCTGGAGGCGCTCGACGGCATCGGCCTGCACGACGTGGTGCCCCGCCCGCTGAAGTACGACCGCCCCTACACCTACTGGGACTACCGCCAGCTGGCCTTCCCGAAGAACCGGGGCATGCGGATCGACCTCACCTACGGCAACAAGCCCTTCGTCGACGCCGTCACCGACAGCTACGTGGACCGCGAGGCGCGCAAGGGCAAGGGCACCTCGGACCACGCGCCGGTCGTCGTCGACCTCGATCTCTGAGCTCGCTGAGGTCTCGGAGGCCTAGGAGGTCGCTGAGGCCTCGGAGGCCTCCGAGACGGCCGAGCCGCCCGCCGCCGCGTCACCGGCGGTGACGGGCGGTAACCCGAACGGTCCTGAGCGGTGGCCGGGCCCCCGGTGGCTGCCTACCTTCGGGGAGTGACCGGGCACGGTTGTTCGACCACGGAGACGAGGGAGTCCCCGGCCGCGCCCGAGAATCCCGGAGGTTCCGGCATGCGCCCCACGCGTACGGCCGCCGCCGCCCTGATCGGCGCGACGGTGCTGACCGGCCTGACGGCTCCCCTCGCATCCGCCAGGGACGGCTCGGCCTCGGTCAGCCCGTCCCAGGCCGCACCGGGCCAGACCGTGACGGTCACGGTCTCCTGCGAGAAGTCGGACAAGCCCGACGCCAAGACCATCACCGCCCACTCCGCCGCCTTCGAAGGCGGCCCCGCCACCCTGACCCTGGGCGCGGACGGCAAGCACACCGGCTCCGCCCGGCTCGCCTCCGAACACGCCGGTGACAGCAAGGTCGACGGCACCTGCCCGGACGGCGGCGCCTTCGCCACCACCGTCACCGTCAGCACCGTCTCCGCGCCCTCCGGCCCCGACAAGGGCCTCGGCGACTGGGGCGAAGCAGCCGGTGAGTGGGCGGGCTCGCTCGGCCAGTCCGGCGCCGGCAGCCAGCAGGTCGCCCCGCACGGCGCCGTCAAGACCGGCCTCGGCGGCTCGGTAGCGGCCGACCCGGCCGAGCTGGCCGGTGGCCTCGCGCTGGTCGCGGGCGGCGTCGGCGGCTTCTGGCTGCTGCGGCGGCGCGGTGCCTGATGGCCGACACCCCCGCCGCACCTGCGCGCCGCCGGACCCGCTGACGGGACCGGCGGCGCGCAGGCGTGACGGGCGGACCGCGCCGGACGGATGCATCGGGCAGCGGGTCCGCCGGACGGTGGGTGGGCCGGGCGGTGGGTGGGCCGGGCGGCGGGTGGGCCGGACCGGGGGTGCGTCAGGCGAAGGCCGGCTCCGGGTACCCCGCACGCCCGGCGTTCCGCTCCCGCTCCCGCTCCGCGTGCGCCGCGCGCTCCTCGTGCCCGAGGGTGCCGCTCGCCAGCAGGTACTGGGCCAGGATGTACGTCGCCATGATCCAGAACTGATGCCCCGGCAGCTCCCGCCACTTCGCCAGCTGGGTGGCGATCAGCGTGTCGGACAGCAGGAACAGCGCCCCGCCCAGGCCCGTCCGCCAGCCCAGCCCGGCCGAGGTGACCGCCGTCGAGGCGAGTAGCAGGCTGTATCCGGCCACCGGCGCCTTCAGGTCCCCGAGGTCCGGCCAGAGCTGCCCGATCATGCCCACCCAGGCCGTCGCGTACGCGGCCGCCACCACCAGGGCCCGGCGCCGGTCGGTGAGCGCGCCGCGCCGCACGAACATCGTCACGTAGCAGACGTGCGCCGCCGCGAAGGAGCCCATGCCGGCGAGGAACGCGGTGTCGTCCTTCAGCTGCAGCAGCACGTCGCCGCCCGCGCTCAGCAGCAGCGCCGGCGTCAGCAGCTTCGGCGCCTGCCGCTCGGCGGCCCGGGTCGCCGCCGCGCTGTGCGCGGCCAGCAGCGGCATCAGGGCCGGCTTGGTGGCGTTCTGCAGCACCGACGCCCCGGACAGGATCGAGCCCAGGTGCGCGGCCGAGGCGGCCGCGAAGCCGCCGAACAGGCCGGAGGTCGAACGGGAGACCGAGCGCAGGCGGGTGCCGAGGGCGGCGCGGGCGGTCGTGCGGATGGTCATGCGGCTGCTGCCTCCGTGGTCGGGCGGTCCGGGGGGATCCACCGACCCTAAGGGAGCCGGTCCGGTGGGGGAAGGGCGGGTTACCGGTGCGTAACCCGGCTGCGGCCCGGCCCGCGGATCCCGCCGGGACGGCCGGATCCCGCCCCGCCGCGGGCCCGGTTGCTGCCACCGGGTGACCCGGCCACCGTCTAGTCTGGACCTCGACATGGAGCAGCAGGAGTACGCGGTCGGAGCCACCCGGGTGGCCGCCGGTCGGCCGGACGGGCGAACGGGCGGGGTGGGGGCCACCGACGCCGCCGTCGCCGTACGCGAAGCGGCCGTTCGCGACGCGGCGGGCCGCCCGGCCGGGGCCGGCGCTGACGGCACACCCGATGCCGCGCCCCCGGCCCGCCCTGACGCCGCCGTACGTGACGCCGCCGTACCCGGCACCGCCGGACCAGGCACCGCCGTACGTGACGCCGCCGGACGCGATGCCGCCGCGACGCGGGACGCCGACCCCGAGCTCTCGCCCGACCCGGGCCTGCTGCGGCTCGCCCACTGGTTCGCCGCCGCCGCGCCCGGCACCGCCGACGACCTCTGCACCGCGTCCTTCGGCCTCTACCCCGCCCGGCACTTCGGCGCCCCCGCCGAGTCGCCCGCCGATTCCGACGTCAGCTGGTGGCACGGCCCCACCGCCCACGCCGCCCGGCGCCCCCGCGAGGCCCGCACCGCCGGCGGCCTGCGCCGCGCCCGGCGCGACGCCGCCGCGCTGCCCGTCGTCCGGTCAGGCGCCAAGCCCGGCCGGCCCGGTCGGCACCGCAGGCCCGAGCGGGGCCGCGCGGCCGGCGCGGGCACCGCGGTCCTCGGCGGGAGCGCGGGCACCGGCCCGCAGGATCGTTCCGGCCAGGACGGCACCCCCGGCCTGCCCGAGGCCGAACGCCGGATCGCCGCCCGGCTGCTGCTCGCCCACCCGCTGGTCACCGCCTCCGGCCCGCACGCCGACGGCTTCCCGCTGATCCGCCGTCACCGCGACTGGCTCACCGAGCGCTTCGACACCCTGCTCGGCTACCGCCTCGTCGTCGGCCCCTGGCACGCCCGGCTCTGCAAGGCCGGTCTCGGGTCCGGCGCCGCCCGGCGCCTCGAACACCCCGCCACCGGTGCCCCGTTCACCCCGGCCGGCTACGCCCAACTCACCCTCGCACTGGCCCTGTTGGTCGACGCCCCCGAACAACTGCGGTACGGGCGGCTGCTCGACGCGATGCGCGCCGCGGCCCCCGACCTCACCGCCGCCCCGGCCGACCTCGCGATGGCGCTCGCCGCCCTCGCCGACTGGCAGGTCCTCGGCGACCTGCCCGCCGACCCGGCCGACACCGCCTTCCCGCTCACCGTCGACCGCGAACTCGCCCGCGCCGTCCCGGCCGGCCCGCCCGCCCTCGCGGACGGCCCCGCCGACCTCATCCGCCGCGCCGCCGAGGCCGAACCCGCCACCGCCGTACGGCGCCTGCTCGCCGAAACGCCCGCCGTGCTCGCCGCCGACCTCCCCGAGGACCGCCGGGACTGGCTGCACGAGCACCGGCTCAGCGGCCCGGCCGCGCTCGCCGAATTCCTCGGCCTGGAGACCGAACTGCGCGCCGAGGGCGTCGCCCTCCTCGACCCGGCCGAGGAGCTCACCGATCTCGCCCTCCCCGGCTCCGGGGCCCTCGCCCAGGCCGCCCTGCTGCTGGTCGAGTGCCTCGTCGAGGAGGTCCGCCCGCTGCCCGGCGAAGTCCCGGACGGCGACGTGCCGATTCCCGACGCGCTGATAGACGGCGCCCTCGGCGACGTCGCCGACGAGTACGGCCTCCCCTCCCGCTACCTCGCCGACCGCACCGCCCTGCGCCGCGACGCCCTCGACCTGCTCCACCGCCTCGGCCTCCTCGCCCCGGCCCCCCGCGACACCCGCCCGCCCAGCTGGCTCCTGCGCCCCCCGGCCGCCCGCTACGCCCCGGCCCCCGACCTCCACCCCGCCCCCGGCACCGGCCGCCACTCCCGCCCGGCCCCCACCATCCCCACCCCCCGCGACCGCCCCCACCCCTGAGGCCCCGCGCGGGTGGTCACCCGCCGCCGCGCCGGCGGCGCCCGTCCCCCTCGGCTCGTCCTCGTCCCGGCCCTCGCGTGGCCTTCGCGCCGTCCCCAGTGCCGCACCTGGCCCAACGTCCCTCCCGGGGCCGGTCGTTCCCTGCGGTCGTACGCGCGGGCGGTGCCGGAGCGTCAGGGAGTGCCGAGTGCCGAGTGCCGAGGGCGGCGGGGAAACGGCGCCGGAAAGGCGAAAGCACCGCGTCCGGGTGGGACGGCGGTGCCGGGGAGGGTCGGGCGGGCCGGTTACTTGCTCGCGGTGGCGGCGGTGGTCGCGGTGCCGTGCCGGACGGTCTCCACGGTGGCGCCGACGCCGAAGGTGCCGAGGGCGATGGAGGCGAGGACGGCGGTGCAGGCGAGCAGGCGGCGGTGGCGCTGGGGCAGGGGGAAGCGCGGTTCCTGGTCGGGCGCCTGAGGGATGGCGTTCATGACAGGGAGGGTTCCAGGGCGGTGTGAACGGTCGGTACGCGCGGGTGAAGTCCGGACGGGGGTTGGGCGTCGGTTGGCCGCATACGCCCCACCCCGGTGGGGGGTGGGGCGTATGCCCAGGTCAGCGGCGGGTTCCGCGTTCGGCGAGGGCTTCGCCGACGGCGACCCGGACGGCGTCGCGTAGGCCGTGCGCGGGGTGGAGGCGGGAGGGGCCGGCAGCCGGGTCTTCGCGGAGTTCCTTCACCAGGGCGACGCACAGCAGCAGCATCACCACGACGAAGGGCAGGGCGACCAGGATGGTGGCGTTCTGGAGCGCGGTGAGTCCGCCGGCGAGGAGGAGGCGGCGGCGACGCCGAGGACGAGCACGGCGCTGACACCGAACACCGCCCGGTCGGTGGGGAGGGTGCCGGCGGGTTCGTCGGGCTCCTTCACGCGCTGGTCGATCTGCGGCGGCTGGCTGCTCATCGGGTGGACCTCTCGACATGATCGCGGGTTCAAGTGGTATGTCGCACTATGTCCAGTTCGCGCGGTGAGCGGGTGCAGGGCGCGCCGGGGGAGCCGAGGGTCGGGACCTACGTCCCGTCAGGCCGCGTGCTCCTCGCCGGGCGGGTGCGCGCCGGCCAGGTAGCGGGAGAGCGCCCGGCGGCTGCGGGTGAGGTCGTCGATCCGGGCGTCCAGGTCGGCGAGTTCGCCGCGCAGGGTGGCGAGCAGGTCGGGGCAGGCGACCAGGGCGGGCACCGGGCCGGTGGCGCAGGGCAGGGCCTCGGCGATGATCCGGGTGGGCAGCCCGGCGGCGAGCAGGCTGCGGATCTGCCGCACCCGGACGGTGTCCTCCTCGCCGTACTCGCGGTAGCCGGCCGCGGTGCGGGCGGGCCGGAGCAGGCCCTGTTCCTCGTAGTAGCGGAGCAGGCGGGCGGACACCCCGGTCAGGCGGGCGAGTTCTCCGATGCGCATGACGGGGCGAACGCGGGCCGCGGCCGGGGTGTTCCCGGCCGCGGCCGTCCGGTGGTTCAGCTCTTCAGGAAGTCCAGGACGACGTCCCGCAGTTGGGGCAGTGCCTCGACCATCGGCAGGTGCCCGCAGGGGAGTTCGACGTAGCGGGCGCCGGGGATGCCCTCGGCCAGCAGGCGGTGCTGGGCGGTCTGCACGAGCATGTCCTCGGTGGCGCCGACGACGGTGGTGGGCACGGCGACCGAGCCGAGGTCGGCGCGTACGTCGGTCCGGGCGCCGAGCCGGAACTGCTGCGGGAAGCCGTCCGGCTGCGGGGAGTTGAGCGCCTGCCGCAGCTGGGCGAGAGCGTCGGCGGGCAGCGCGTCCACCCAGCTGTGGCCGAAGACGACGGTGAGCATCAGGTCGGCGAGCTCGGCCGGCCGGTCGCGCAGGCGCACCATCAGCTCGGACAGCGCGCTCTGCCGCGCCGACCCGCCGGCCAGGCCCGCGATGAGCAGCAGCGAGCGGACCCGCTCGGGGTGGCGGGTGGCGATCCGGACGGCGACCGCGGCGCCCAGCGAGAAGCCGGCCAGGTCGAAGGTGGCCAGGCCCTCGTCGTCGGCGGCGGCGACCAGCCGGTCGGCGTACTCGTCCAGGGTGGGCTCGCCCGGCTCGTACGGGCTGTCGCCGGAGCCGGGGTAGTCGGGGGCGACGACGGTGCGGTGGGCGGCGAGGTCGGGCAGCAGCGGGCTCCAGTTCCCGGCGGCGCTGCCGGCGGCGCCGTGCGCGAGCAGCAGGCCGGGGCCGCTGCCCCGGACGATCCGGGCGAGCGGGGCGAATCGGGCGGTGGTGGTGGACGGCACGGGTGCTCCTCGGTGGATCGCGAACGGCGAACGGCGAACGGCGGGTGACGGGTGGCCGGCGGCGGATCGGCGGTGATCGGCGGGCCCCCGCCGGCACCGGGAACGCTAGGAGTTCACACCGGTGAGAAGGTCAAGCCGCGGGCTCCGCCCGGAGGCCCTGGTCACGTAGCGCGCCGGAGCGCCTACGCTGGGGTCGGGAGCGCCATTCGGACGGTGTCGTCCGGATGCCGTTGCGCTCCGCCGCCGGGGCGCCCCCTGTGCCCGCGTCGGCCGCGCCGGTGTTCGCGCCCCGGGCCGGGTGGCCGCCGAGGAGGTGCCCAGGCCCGTGCCCGGAATCGTCAACGTGCCCGGAATCGTCAAACCACTGCCTGCCGCGTGGTTCGTCCCGCACGACACCAACGCCGAGATGCGCTGGGAGGCCCTGCGCGACGCCGACGGCGGACCCGCCGTCGGCCACCACGTCCCGGTGGAACGGTTCTTCGTCCGCAACCACACCGGCACCCCGCTGATCGACCCGGACGACTGGCGGCTGCGGCTGTTCGGGACCGGCCTGCGCGGCGCCCCCGCGCCCCGGAACGCCGTCGAGTTCGGCCTCGACGACCTGCGGGCGCTGCCGTCCACCCGCCTCGGCGCGCTGATCGAGTGCGCCGGCAACGGCCGCAGCTTCTTCCGGCGCCAGCAGGGGCAGCCCGTCCCGGGCACGCCGTGGGCGCTCGGCGGCATCGGCTCGGCGCTCTGGCGGGGCGTGCGGCTGGCCGAGGTGCTGCGGGCGGCCGGGCTGACCGGCGGCGCGGTGGACGTGCTGCCGACCGGCCTGGACGCGGACTACGTCGTCGACGGCACCAACTACGGCCCGGTGCGCCGCCCGCTGCCGATCGCCAAGGCGCTGGACGACGCCCTGCTCGCCTACGAGATGAACGACGAGCCGCTGACCCCCGACCACGGCGCGCCGGTGCGGCTGGTGGTGCCCGGCTGGGTCGGCGTGGCCTCGATCAAGTGGGTCGGCAGCATCGAGGTGGCCGACCACCCGCTCCACTCGCCGTGGAACACCGACTTCTACCGGATGTTCGGCCCGGCGCACCCGCCCGGCGGTGGCGCCCCGCTCACCGCCCAGGTGGTCAAGTCCGCGTTCGAACTGGCCGAGGGCGCGCGGCTGGAGGCCGGGCGCGTTCACCGGCTGCACGGGCGGTCCTGGTCCGGCACGGCCCCGGGGCGCCTGGTCGAGGTGAGCGCGGACGGCGGCCGGACCTGGCGGCGCGCCGAGCCGGACGAGCCGGACGAGCCCGCGCGGGCCGACGACTGGACGCGCTGGAGCTTCGACTGGCGCCCCGAGCGGCCCGGCCGGTACGAACTGCGCGCCCGCGCGACGGACCTCCGGGGCACCACCCAGCCCGAGCGGGCGCCCTTCAACCGCGAGGGCTACCTGTTCGGCGCGGTGGTGGCGCACCCGGTGACGGTGGTCTGACGGGCCGGCGCTCAGCCGGTGGACTGGACCTCGTACGGGGCCGGGTAGTGCGTCTCGTACGGGGCCAGCACCAGCCGCACCACGTCCTCCAGTCGCCGTCTGGCGTCCCCGAGCGTGGTGCGGCCGGTCACCCAGGCCGTCAGCTCGCCCTGCCAGGCGTGCGCGACGATGTGCCGCACGAGGTCGCTGGCCGCCGCCGGCACCTCGGCGGTCACCGCCTGCAGGGCGGTGCTGTCGGCCCGGGCCATGCCCTGCAGCGCCTCGCTGGCGAAGGGGTCGGTGGAGGCGGCGACGGCGACGCGCAGCAGAGCCAGTTCGGGCTGCCGCTGATAGGCCCGCATCCCGCCCCGGACGAACCGGACCGCCCGGTCGGTGGCGCCGAGCCCGGCGCGTGGCCCGCGCAGCTCGGCCACCAGGTCGGCCAGCAGCAGGCGGTGCCATTCGGCGATCGCGGCCGCCAGGAGGTGGTCCTTGGAGGAGAAGTAGCGGTACGCCGTCCCCAGGGCGACTCCGGACCGCTCACAGACCTGCTTCATCTGCAGCCGCTCGACGCCGATCTCGTTCACCAGGGCGAGCGCGGCCGCGATCAGGTTGTCGCGGCGTTCGAGCTGACGTGGAGACATCGCCTCCACCGGCCGTGGTGACAGGTCAACCTTGGTCACCCGCACCATGATACGGGCCGGGGCCGCTCAGGAGTATGACGCCGACCGGCCGCCTTCCGTTCGCCGGGCGGTCACCGCGGCGCCCGGGGGCGTCCGGGGAGGTCATCGGGGGTCGTCGGAGCCCTCCCCGGCCCGCCGGCGGCGCGGCCGCTGCCGCAGTTCGCGGATCAGCGCCTCCTGGACGGCGGAGGCGACCAGCCGGCCGTCCCGGTCGTAGAACTCGCCGAGCGCCAGGCCCCGGCCGTCCGAGGAGGACGGGCTGCGCTGGGCGAACAGCAGCCACTCGTCGGCCCGGAACGGGCGGTGGAACCACATCGCGTGGTCCAGCGAGGCCATCATCAGCCGGGGCGGCTCGGTGCGCTGGAGGAAGTTCGGCTGCTGGTGCAGGCCGGCGGTGGAGGCCAGGGTGAGGTCGGACAGGTAGGTGAGGGCGCAGACGTGCAGCAGCGGGTCGCCGCCGGGCAGCGGGGAGGCGATGCGCAGCCAGACGAACTGCTGCGGCATGCCGGGCACGGCCGGCGGCACGCCCGGGGCGTCCGCCGGGACGAAGCGCAGGTCGAGGTCGCGGAAGCCGTCGACGTCGGTGTCGGGGCCGCCGTCGCCGATCGCGGTGCGGGGCTGCCCGCCCCAGTGCGAGAAGGCGTCCGGCAGGCTCTCCGGGTCGGGCAGCTCGGGCATCTCGCGGTGCCGGTCGGTGCTCGGCTCGGCGTTCTTGAAGGAGGCGGAGAGGGTGAAGATCGCCGCTCCCCGCTGCAGCGCGGTGACGCGGCGGGTGGTGTAGGAGAAGCCCTCGCGGATCCGCTCGACCTCGTACTCGATCGGCTCGGTGGGGTCGCCGGGGAGCAGGAAGTAGCCGTGCAGGGAGTGCACGGCGCGGTCCGCGGCGCAGGTGCGGCCGGCGGCGGTGAGCGCCTGGGCGGCGACCTGGCCGCCGA
This sequence comes from Kitasatospora sp. NPDC094028, assembly GCF_049543595.1. NCBI lineage: Bacteria > Bacillati > Actinomycetota > Actinomycetes > Kitasatosporales > Streptomycetaceae > Kitasatospora > Kitasatospora sp. NPDC094028. The sequence goes on from NZ_JBMVFA010000024.1 coordinate 57,202, forward strand.
AGGCGCGCATCGGGGCGCCGGCGTGGCAACGGCCGCGGAACGTGTTCTCGTCCAGCTGCTCGATATCCAGCAGGCCGGCGAAGGAGCCGGTGGCCCGGTCGGTGCGGACGTGCTGCTCGGTCAGGTCGGTCACGCGCCCATAGTGGCAGAGACCGGCGACGCCGTGGTGTGACCTGGGTAACGCGGGCGGGGGCCGGACGGCGGATAGAACCTGTTCCAGTTCGAGACCGGCGCCCCGGATTGTCGGACCCCTCACCTAGCGTGCTCGCCATGACGCAATCCGCACACGCGTACGCCTACCTGCGCCCGTCGGCCGTCCTGGACGGTGCCGGCGGCCGGCGGCTCGACCTGGCCACCTCCGGCGGCGCCACGCCGCTCGGTGCGGCGGCCAACCCGCGCTTCTTCGCCGGCTTCCTGGCCGACCCGGCGCCGGCCGCCGCCGCGCTGCTCGCCGTCGCGGACGTCGCCGCCGCCCGTTACCACCAGCCGCAGCGGCGCGCCTCGCTCGACCCGGTGGTCACCGCCAACGGGGACCGGCTGCGCTTCGAGTCCTTCTCCGGCTGCTGCGGCGTCTACGCCCGGCTCGACGTGCTCCGGGCCGGGCTGGACGGCGACGAGATCGGCCACGGCACCACCAACGTCGACGTCAACGACCCGCTGCGGGAGGCGCTGACCAGGATCGGCCCGGCCGATCCGCTGCACCTCGCGGTCGGGCCCGACGCGCTGGAGGTCACCGGCTTCGACGGGCCGCTGGTGGAGAGGAAGGTGCCGCTGCCGGAGCGCTGGCTGCGCGGCTTCGCCGAGACCCAGGTGGTCGCCGCCGGGTTCGACCTGCGCGCCGAACTGCCCGCCGCCGAGGCCGTCCGCTTCCTGCGCGCCCTGCCGCGCGGCGGCCGCGGCGCCACCGGCTGGGTCGTCCCCGCCGGGCGGACGCTGCGGCCGACCACCCGCCCGGTGCCCGGCGCGGTCTGCCTGCCCGGGCCGGAGCGGCTGGTCGCCCTGCGGAGGGTGCTGCGGCACGCGCTCGCCCTGCGGATCTACGGGCCGCCGGCCGCCGCGGCGCCGGCCGCCTCCGCCTGGGAGGTGGTGCTGCCCGGCATGCGGCTCACCCTGACCCTCTCGCCGGACGCCTCCCGCGGCTTCTCCGGCGAGGGCGGCGTGCTCACCGCGCTCGCCGGGAGCACCGTCGAGCAGGACGCCGAACTGGTCGCGGTGCTGCTCGCCTGGGAGCCGCGGATCGACATCGCCGAACTCGCCGAGCAGGCCGGGATCTCCGCCGAACGCGTCCGCGCCGCGCTCACCCGGCTCGGCACCGCCGGGCAGATCGGCTACGACGCCGCCGAGGCCGCCCACTTCCACCGGCAGCTCCCGTACGACGCCGGGCGCGCCGAGGCGGCCAACCCGCGGCTGCGGGCCGCCCGGGAGCTGGTCGCGGCGGGCGCGGTGCGGTTCGAGGAGGGCGGCGCCACGGCCGCCGTCACGGTCGGCGACCACCTCCAGCGGGTGCGCACGGACGCGGCGGGGCGGGCGGGCTGCACCTGCCTGTGGTGGGCCAAGTACCGGGGCGGGCGCGGGCCGTGCAAGCACGTGCTGGCCGTCGCGATGGCGCGGGAGGCGGCGGGGCCGGGGTCGGCAGGGGTGGAGGCACGGGGATGAGCGGGTCGACGGTGGAGAGCGTGGCGGGGGTTGTGGTGACGGGCGCGACGGTGACGGAGACGGTGACGGAGACGGGGGTGGCGGCCGTGACGGACGCGACGACGACGGTGGTGCGGGCGGCGGCCGCGGCCGAGGACCGGGTCGAGCGGCTGCTGGCCGCCGTCCGCGGCGGGCGGGTGCCCCGGGTGCCCGCGCTGGTCGACGCGATGGACCGCGCGCAGCGCCGCGCCGCCCTGCCCGCCCTCAAGGCGCTGCGCAAGGAACTGCGCGACGACTGGTCGAAGGACGGGCTCGCCGCCCGGCACGCCCTGATGCTGGCCGGAGCCGGCTGCCACCCCGGCCCGGCCGGGGCCGCCACCTGGCTGGCCGGCGGCGACTTCACCGCCCGCGACTGGGCAGGCGGCCCCGAGCTGGCGCGGATGGTCGAGGCGCAGCCCGCCGACTGGCAGGTCGAGGTGGCCGCCCGGCTGGCCGACCGCTCCGACCGCACCGGGGGCTGGTGGCCCTACTACCGGCTGGTCGCGGCCGTCATGCGGCGCACCGGCTGCCCGGTGCCGCGCAGCGAGACCTTCGTCCGCGCCTGGTTCGTCCAGGCGTTCACCGACTCCGGGCCGCGCCCGACGCTCGCCGAGCAGCTGCGGGCCGACGCCTTCACTCCGGTTCTGCTCCCCGTGGTCCTCGAACTCGCCGACGTCTCGTACGAGTTGACCAGGCGGCGCAGCCCCCGCCCCGGAGACGTCTGGCCCGAGGCGATCGCCGAACTGGCCGCCACCGGCGAACTGGACCGCACCGCCCTGGTCGACCGCTGCCTGGCCCGGTTGCTGCGCGGCGGCAAGCCGGGCGACCAGCGGGCCTTCCTGGAGGTGCTGCGCGCCCTCGCCCCCACACCCGAGGAGTACGCGGCGCGGGTGCGCGACGTCCTGGCGCTGCTGGACGGGCCGTCCACGCTCGCCGGGCACGCCCAGGAGGTGCTGGCCGGGCTGGACGAGGCCGGGCTGATCGAGCCCGAAGTCCTGGTCGAGGCCTCGGCGGTGGTGCTGTTCCGGAGCGAGAAGAAGCTCGTCCGGGCCCAGCTGGGCTGGCTGGAGCGGGCCGCCCGGCGCTCGCCCGAGCGGGCCGGCCCGGCCGCCCTCGCCGCCGCCGACGCCTTCGGCCACCCCGACCCGGGCGTGCAGGAACGGGCGCTCAACGTGGTGGCCCGTCAGCTCGCGGCGGCCGGCGAAGCGGTGCTGCCCGACCTGCGGCAGGCCGCCGAACTGCTGAACCCCGTGCACCACCCCCGCGCCGGCGAACTGTTCGGCGCGCCGGTCGGCGCCGACGCCCCGGCGGCGGACCCGGACGAACTGCTGCCGCCCGTCCCCGCACCGCAGCCGCTCGGGCCGCCGATCGACTCGGCGGCCGAACTCGCCGAGGAGCTCTCCGCGCTGCTCGCCGTCGACGTGCCCGGCGTCACCGCCTTCGAACGGGTGCTGGACGGCCTCGTCCGGCACGCCCACCGGGACCGGGACGGGCTGCTCGCCGCGCTCGAACCCGTCCGGCGGATCCACCGGTGGCAGGGCGGCAGCCGCTGGGGGGACTGCACACCCGCCGACGTGCTGTACGTCGTCGCCGCGCTCGCCGGCGAGATACCGCCGCGCCGGCTGTGGGACGCCCGGCACGGCACCGGCCGCTCCCCGCTGCGCGACTCGGACGACACCGTGTACGGCAGCGCGCTCGGCGCCCGGCTGGAGGAGGCCGCCTGGCAGGTCACCGCGACCCGCCCTCCGTACCTGCTCGCCACCCCGACCGACGCCACCGGCGCCCTCGCCCCCCGCGTGCTGGTCGAGCGGCTGGCCGGCTACGAGGCGGCGGGTGTGGAGCCCGGGCCGGCCGACCTGTCCGCGGCCCTGCTCAGGGTCGGTCCGCCGAACGGCGGCGACGCCGGGGGCGCCGAGGCGCTGCGCGCCGCCGACGAGCTGGCCTCGCCCGCCGGGCGGTGGCTCGCGCACTGGCTGCGCACCGGCGGGCTGCCCGCCCAGCCCTGCGAACGCGTCCTGTTCGCCCCCGGCCGGGGTTCCAGGAGCGGCCACCGCTACGAGGAGCGCTGGTGGGAGGACCTGCGGCGCACGGCCGTCGCCCAGCCCGGCCTCGACGCCGCGCCCAAGGGCTCGGCCGCCGAACACCTCGCCCCGGAGTTCCGGGGCCTGCTCGCCGCCACCGAGCCCAGCGTCGCCCGGGCCCGCCTGGGCGACGACTGGTTCTGGCTGCAGGGCCTCCCGGCGCACTGGGCCGCGATGCTCCCCTGGCACCGGGAGGAACTCGCCGCCCGCTGGCTCGACCACTTCGCCCAGGGCGCCGACCGGGACGAACGCGGCCCCGGCCGGCTGCTGCCGCTGCTCGCCGAATCCGGCGGCCCGGCCGGGCTCGCCCTGCACCTGGCCCTCGCCTACGGGCTCGGCGCCCGGCACGCCGAGGACCGCACCGGCGCCGTCGACGCCCTGCTGGTGCTCGCCGCCTGCGGCCAGCTGGACGCCGAACTGCTCGGGCGCGAACTCGGCGAACTCACCGCCTGGGGCACCGTCAAGGCCGGCCGGCTGGCCGCGGCCCTCGCCCTGGCGGCCGGGACCGGGGCGCACCGCACGGCGTGGTCGGTGCTCCGGGCCGCGCTGCCCGGCCTGCTCGCCGCCGCCGAGCCGACCACCCGGGGCCTCGGCGACCTGCTCGCCCTCGCCACCGACTGCGCCCGCCGCAGCGGCGCGCGCGGACCGGTCGCCGAGGTGACGGCACTCGCGGAGCGCACCGGCTCCGCCCGGGCGGTCAAGGAGGCGAGGACGCTGCGCGACCTCCTCGCGGGGTGATCCCGGGCCGGGCGCCGCTCGCGGCCTAGGGTGGGCGGATTGCCCCCCTCACTGCCCCCCTCGGGCCGACCGGAGCGACCGTGCTGCACCTGCGACTGATCGTCCCGCCCGACCTGCGGGCCGCCGTGCTCGGCTGCCTGGACGACTCGGTCGGGGCGACCCACGTCGTCCTGCTCCCCGACGCGGCGGTGCGCCCCACCGGGGACGTGGTGCTGTGCGACGTCGCCCGCGAGTCGCTGGACGAGCTGCTGGCGGCGCTGCGCGGCACCGGGCTGCCCGAGCGCGGGGCGATCGACGTCTCCAGCCTCGACCTCACCCTGTCCGCCGCCGCCGACGCGGCCGAGCGGGCGGCACCGGGGGAGGGGGCCGACGCGCTGGTGTGGGAGGCGGTCTCCGAGATCACCCACGAGGAGTCCACCCTCTCCGGCGTCTTCCTGGCCTTCCTGACCGTGGCCACCATGCTCGCCGCCTGCGGCGCCGTCCTCGACAGCGCCGTCCTGGTCGTCGGCGCCATGGCGGTCGGGCCGGAGTTCGGTCCGCTGGCCGGGTTGTGCGTCGCCCTCGTCCAGCGCCGGGCACGCCCGGCGCTGCGCTCGCTGAACGCGCTGGTGACGGGCTTCGCGGTGGCGATGGCGCTGACCGTCCTGTTCGCGCTGGTGATGGACGGCCTCGGGCTGTTCAGCGAGCAGAAGTTCGACGCCGCCCGGCCGAACACCTCGTTCATCTGGCAGCCCGACGCGACCTCCTTCGTGGTCGCCTTCCTGGCGGGCATCGCCGGCCTGCTCTCGCTGACCTCGGCGAAAGCCGGGACGCTGGTCGGCGTGGCGATCTCGGTCACCACCGTTCCGGCCGCCGCCAACGCCGCCGTCGCGCTGGGCTACGGCCAGGTCCACCAGTTCTGGGGCTCCAGCGTGCAGTTGTTCCTCAACCTGCTGGGCATCGTCCTGGCCGGGGTGCTGACCCTGCTCGTGCAGCAGGAGGCCTGGGCGGCGCTCCGCCGCCGGTGGCGGAAGGCTTCCCGCGGGCAGCGGACGGATCCGGCCGGCGGCTGACGGACAACAGCTGACAGATAACAGATGACAACTTTCAGCGAACAACTTTCAGCGAACAGAATTTGAAATCTGTTCGCTGAACTCCGTCAGCTGTTCGCCGCCGGCCACCGGCGCCGCGGCGACCGGCGCCGCGTCCACCGCCGTACCCACCGGTGCGGCACCGTCCGCGTCGGACCGGGCAGCCGCGACGGCGCGCCACCACGGGTGCGGGGGCGGCGGGTCGGCGGGCTCGAAGGGCTTGCCGGGCCGGGGCGTCGCGAGGCGCGCGCCGAGGGCCCGGGCGGCGGCGACCACGCGCTCGGCGGGCTCCTCCCAGGGGTGCAGCGCCAGGTTGAAGGTGCACCAGTGGATCGGCAGCAACAGCCGCCCGCCGAGGTCGAGGTGCGCCCGCACGCCCTCCTCGGGCGTCATGTGCACCTCGGGCCAGAAGTCGCTGTACGCGCCGACCTGCATCATCGTCGCGTCGAACGGCCCCAGCCGGCGGCCGATCTCGGTGAACCCGGGGAAGTACCCGGTGTCGCCGCTGTGGAAGATCCGGTGCCCGCCGCCGCTCACCGCCCAGGACGCCCACAGGAACAGCGCGCTGGTGCGCGGGCCGCGGCTGCAGTAGTGCCGGGCCGGGGTGGCCGTGAGGGTGAGCCCGGCGACCTCCGCCGACTCCCACCAGTCCAGTTCGACGATCCGCCCGGCGGGCACCCCCCAGTGCTCCAGGTGCGCCCCGACGCCCAGCGGCACGGCGAACACCGCGTCGGTGCCGATCAGCGCGCGGATGGTCGCCATGTCGAGGTGGTCGTAGTGGTCGTGGGAGACCACCACGACGTCCACCGGCCCGAGTTCGGACAGCGGCAGCGGCACCGGGTGCAGCCGCTTCGGCCCGGTCCAGGAGAACGGGGAGCAGCGCTCGCCCCAGACCGGGTCGAGCAGGACGCGCCGCCCGCCGATCTCGGCGAGCACGGTGGCGTGGCCGAGCCAGCTGAGCCGCAGCCCGGACTCCGGGGGTGCGGCGAGGTCGGCCGGGAGCAGCCGGTGCACGGGCACGGCGGCGGCCGGGAAGCGCCGGGTCTTGTCCCCGGTGAGCTGGGCGCGGGTGATCTCCAGCGGGCTGCGCTCGTAGACCAGGCGGCGGGTGGGCAGCGGGTTGCGGAAGGCGCCGTCGGCGTACTGCGGCGAGTGGCGGATGCGGGCCAGCCGTTCGCCCCGGGGCTCGGCCCCGAAGGCCTCGGTCCGGACGCGGTGCCAGGCCGCGCGGGGCAGCCCGGCCAGGCCCGGTACGGCGCGGTCGGCGGCGGGGCCGGTGGACGGCGGGGCGAGCTGGGCGGACAGACCGGCGAGGCGGGAGAACCACGGGGCGGGGCGGGGCACGGCTCCTCCAAGGACGGTCACGGCTACCGGGCATGCCGGGGCGCGTACCGCAGGGGCCGGAGGGCCTGCTGCGGTGCGACAACCATCTCGTCGGAGGTTACTCGCCGTGGGCCGTTCGGACCCGGTGAGGAGCCGGTCGCGGGCCGAACGGCGTACCCGGGGGCCGACCGGGCCTGCCTGCCGGCCCGGGGGCCGACCGGGCCTGCCGGCCGCTCCCCCCGGCCGCTCCCCCCGGCCGCTCCCCCCGACCCGGTCAGGCGTAGAAGCGGGTGATCGTCTCCGCGACGCAGTGCGGCTTGGCGCTCGCCTCGCTGGTGATCGTGAACCGCACCACCGCCTGCACGCCGCCCGGCACCTCGGTGGCCGAGACCAGTTCGGCCCGCGCCCGGATCGCCGTGCCCACCGGCACCGGCGCCGGGAAGCGCACCTTCTCCGAGCCGTAGTTCAGCGCCATCCGCACGCCCTCGACGCTGTAGCACTCCTTCGCCAGCACCGGGATCATCGACTGCGTCAGGTAGCCGTGGGCGATGGTCGAGCCGAAGGTGCTCTCCTTCGCCCGCTCCGGGTCTACGTGGATCCACTGGTGGTCCCCGGTGGCCTCGGCGAACAGGTCGATCTGCCGCTGCTCGATCGTGTGCCACTCGCTGGTGCCCAGTTCGGTGCCGACGGCGGCGGTCAGCTCGGCGAGGGAGGCGAAGCTCGTCACGGTGCGCTCCTGGAAGGGGACGGGCCCCGAGGCGGGGCCGGAACGCCGGAAGCGTATGCCTACCCGTTGGTATCTGTCAGGAGCGGTCCGCGAATCCGGGGCGGCCCCGGGCGAGTCCGGGGCGGCCGCCGACCAGGCCCGGGCCGCCGCCGGCCGCCGACCAGGTGGCGCTCCGCCCGCGCCCGGTCGGGAACAGCCGCCGGCCGCTGACCAGTTCCGGCACCAGCCCGACGAACAGCGGCTCCGGATCGCCCACCCACGGCCGCAGCCCCGAGCGCAGCACCCGCCGTACCGTCGCGGGGTCGCGCAGCACGTCGGCCCGCCCGTGCACCAGCACGCTCCAGCCGGTGCGGGTCACCGGGTCCAGCAGGTCGGCCTGGAAGGCCACCACCGTGCCGTCCAGCCCGCGCGCCGTCGCGCTGCCCCGGCGGACGGCGAGCACCAGCAGGCCGTCCAGCACCTCGAACGAGACCGGGAGCACGGCCGGCAGCGCGTGCTCGGTGTACACCACGCGCCCCACGGGCACGGTGCTGAGCAGCCGCAGGCACTCGGCCTCGCCCAGGGTCTCCACACGGTCCTCACGCTCCATGCGTCCGATCGTCCTCCGGTCGGCGCGCGCGTCGATAGGGCCCATGGTCCCTGAGCGGACGGGTCGAGAGCCCCGCCGGCGGCCGTCCGGGGCGGTAGCCTGCCCGGCGGCGCAAGGTCGCGCGCCCGGCCGGTGGACGGCGGCGGGGCGCGGTGGGCGGCGGCCCCGGGAGCGCCCGGGGCCGGCACGGGAGGGGGCGGACGGATGGCGGGCGGGGTCGACCTGGTGGTGATCGGGGCGGACGGCGGGCCCGACCGGGCCTTCGGCGGCTCGGCGCGGGCGGCGCACGGCGCGCGGCTGCTGGCCGAGGTGCTGCCCGGGATGTTCTTCGACACCGGCGCGGCCGGCTGCCGGCTCGCCGTGGTGCCCCCGGACGCGGACGCCAACGCGATGCTCACCGCCGTGCGGGAGGCGGCGCAGAACCCGGGCCGCTGGCTGCTGGTGTGCCTGGTCGGCCAGTTGGCGGCCGATCCGCGCGGTCGCCGGCTCGCCCTGGTCACCGCGGGCAGCACCCCCGACAACGCCTACCGGCGCGGCCTGGCCTGGGACTGGGTGGTCAGCGCGATGGTCCACGGCGACCACGAGGAGGCGCTGCTGCTGGTCGACGCCGTCGCCGACCGGGACACCTGGACGGCGCTCGAACGCGGTGGTGGCGAGGACGGCGCGGGCGAACTGCTCAGCTACCCGCGTGTCCCGCTGTGGGGCCGGGTCGGCCGGTACGCCCCGGGCAGACGCGGCCGGGACGCCGTCCTGCCGGGCGGTGAGGGATCGTTCGGTCACGCCCTCGCCACCGTGCTGCGCGGCGGCGTCCCGGGAGCCCCCGCCGCCGTCTCCGTGCCGGACCTCCAGCCGGCCGTCGCCGCGCTGCTCGACGGCGGCGATCCGGCTCGCGGCGGGGCCGGCGCCCCGGCCGCGTCCGCCCGGGGCGTACCGGCCGCCGCGCCCGGCGCGCGCCTGCTCGTTCCGCCGCCGGGCGGGCGCCTGTTGATGCGCAATCGGGCCGCTGTTCGGGGCGCATTGGCCGGATTGTCGCTTTCCGAAGAACTGTTGGCCGTCCTGTGGCGGGAAAGTGCCCCGACGGAACCGCCTCCCGCGTAAGGTCAGGGGGCCTGAGGTGTTGCCGTGATGGGGTGGGTTGGCGAAGAATCGATCCCCGGCGGAAACACCGGCAGGGCGACGGAATTCTTCTGGCGGCCGTGGATCACGGATCGTTCGGTCGCGACGAGGTGGGTCGATGCGGCAGCGCGGAAATGTGTTGCGCCCTGGGGCGGTTGGGGTCGGTGGGGCGGTTCTGGTGTTGCTGCTCGGCGGGTGTGCGAGCGATGGTTCCGCGGGTTCCGCCGATCGTCTCGGGACTGCCGTGCCCACGGTTGCGGGAGTGAACCCGGTAACTCCTTCGAGTGGTTCGGCAAACGGCTCGAACGCGCCGACCGACGGGCCGGAAGGCGCCGCCGGCCGTTCCGCGCTGAGCACCTATCAGGACTGGTGGCGGGCCCAGGCGGAGGCTTTCGGACGCACCGATTCGGACGGCATCACCCTGGAGGCGTACTCCTCCGGGCGCGCACTGTCCGACACGGTGGCAGGGCTGCGGCAACTGCGTGACGCCAAACTGGTGATGACCGGCGAGCCGCGCAATTCCCCCGTGGTCAAGGCCGTCGACCTGAAAGCCGATCCGCAGACCGTCGTGATCGAGGACTGCGTCGACGTTTCGGGCTGGCACCGCGTCGATGCCGTGACCCGGGCCGCGCGCGAACCGGCCGGATCGCTGAACCGGTACGTCGCCACCGCGTCCCTGCGCAACTTCCAGGCGCATTGGCTGATCTACGACTTCAAGCGGGAGGTGGGCCGGACATGCTGAACGCGGGTGAAGCGGGCCGGCGATTCGCGGTGGCCGCATCGCTGTCCGCCGGATTGCTGTTGTCCCAGACCGTGCCGGCGATGGCGGACGAACCGCCGTCGGCCGGAGCCGAACAATGCTTTCCGAGCGTGATCTGCGAACACGCCGACAGCGGCACGAAGACCACTCCCGGCTCCGCGCAGCCCGGTGGCGGCGGTGGCGGCGGGGGCGGGGGATCGGAGGGCCCGCCGGTGTGCGGGTTCCACGACCACGTCTGGGCCTGCCACGACCCGCAGCTGGGCTGGTTCAACAACAGCGAGGGGTGCTACTTCAACACGCTGGACAAGCCGCTGCCCGAGGGCGACAAGGCGTGGGCGGGGCACAAGCCCTCCGAGGGCGTGATCTACTCGAAGGTCTGCCCGCAGACGGACGGCGGGCTGGGCGGCACCGAGTTCGTCTTCGTGGAGAACGGCAAGGACCCGCAGAAGCTGATCTCCCCGGAGGACGCCGCCCGGCAGCTGGTCTACCACGAGATCGTCTACCCGGTGCCGCAGGTCGGCATCGCGCCGCAGGGCACGGCCGTGGTGAACAGCCCGGTCTGGCTCTGGGCGAAGAACGCGACCCCGCCGAAGTCGGACCCCCTGGGGGTGTCGGGCGCCAAGGTCACCGTCACCTCCCGGCTGGAGCGCGTCGAATGGGACCTCGAAGGCCGGAAGGTCGTCTGCGGCACGGCCGGAACGCCGTACGAGGCGTCCTACGGCGCGGCCAAGTCCCCCGACTGCGGCACCGAGTTCACCACCGGCTCGGGCAGCAGGAAGGACGGCGTGTTCACGGTGACGGTGAAGGCGGTCTACGCGGCCGACGTGGTCATCACCGGCTCGGTGAACAAGACCTTCACCATCCCCGGCCTGGTCCGGGTCGGCCAGGCCACCACGCTCAAGGTGGCCGAGGTGCAGGTCCTCAACTGACCGTACGGGCAAGGGCGTACGGGCAAGGGCGTACGGGCGAGGGTGGTGAGGGGCGGGGACGCGCGGGGGCGGACCGTCCGGCGCCGGACGGCGGTCCGGGACGACGACGAGGCACGACGAGGCACGACGAGGGACGAGGGAAGGGCGGAACCCGGTGGACAACCGTACGTATCCGACGCCGGGGGCCGGCACAGCCGCGGGCGCCGCGGTGTCCGTGGCGGTTGCGGACCAGCAGGGCGACGGCGACGGCAGGCGCCGCGGACGGGCCGCGCCGCACACCCCCGGCCGGGCCATGGGGGCCCGGCGCCGCCGCCCGGCGGTGCTCGCCATGGCCGTCGCGCTGATCGCCGCCGGCGGGCTCGGCGGCGCGGCCCTCTACAACAGCACCGGCCAGCGGGTCGCGGTGCTGGCGCTCGCCCGGGACGTCCCCTGGGGGCAGGTGATCACCGAGGACGACCTGGTCACCGCCCGGATCGCCGGGGACCCGGCGCTGAAGCCGCTGTCCGCCCAGGACCGCGGCCGGGTGGTCGGCCTGCGCGCGGCCACCGACCTCAAGCGCGGCGCCATGCTCACCGGCGCCGACGTCGCCCAGGCGCTCACCGTGCAGCCCGGGCAGGTCGTGGTCGGGGTGTCCGCCAAGCGCACCCAGCTGCCCGCCGGCCGGCTCCAGGCCGGGATGCAGATCATCGTCGTCAACACCCCCGACAACGGCCGGGCCGACTCGCTGCCCGCGACCGTCATCACCGTGGGCCGGGTGGACACCGACGGCAGCCAGGTCGTCGACGTCGCGGTGGGCGCGGCGGACGGGCCCCGGCTCGCCCAGTGGGTGCAGAGCGGACGGATCCAGGTGCTGCTCGCCCCGCGCGCCGCGGCCGGCGCCGCCACCCCGGCGCCCGGCGGCGGTGCCGCGAGCCCGGCCGCCGGGGCCCCGGCGGCGTCCGGCGCGCCCACCGGGGCGTCGACCGGGGCGTCGACCGGCGCACCGGCCGGTGCGCCCGGCGGCGGTGCCGCGCCCGCCGGCACCGGCAGCGCGCCCCCGGCCGGGACGGGTGGCGCCTGATGGCGGTGATCGCGGTGGTCGGCGGCCCCGGCGCCCCCGGCGCGACCACGACCGCCCTGGCCCTGCTGCTCGCCTGGCCCCTCCAGCCCGGCCGGCGCGTCCTCCTGGTCGAGGCCGACCCGGACGGCGGCGCCGTGCTCGCCGGCGCCCTGGAGGGCCGGGTCGAGGCCGTCTACGGGCTGCGCAACCTCGCCGTCGCCGACCGGCGCGGCCTGCTCGCCCAGACCATCTGGGAGCAACTGATCGACCTCTCGCCCGAAGGCGACGCGGACCGGCTGCTGCTGCCCGGCCTGACCGACCCCGCCCAGGCCCCCGGCCTCGCCTACACCTGGGAACCGCTCGCCGAACTGCTGCACGGCCTCGAACAGCAGGGCTACGACGTCATCGTCGACCTCGGCCGCTCCGGCGCCACCGGCCCCAGCGCCGTGCTCGCCCGCCGGGCCGACGTGGTGGCGGCCGTCGTGCGCACCACGCTGCGCGGGCTCAGCGCGGCCCGCCCCCGGCTCGCCGCGCTCGCCGAGGACCTGGCCGCCGGCGGCACCGGGGCCGACGCGCTCGCCCTGCTGCCGGTCGGCGAAGGGCCGTACCCGGCGGCGGAGGTGTCGCGGGAGCTCGGGCTGCCGGTGCTCGGGCTGCTGCCGCACGCCGCCCGCACCGCGCGGGTGCTCTCGGACGGCGGCGACACCACGGACCGGCGGTTCGTCCGCTCGGAGCTGATGCGCACCGCGCGCTCGGCGGCCGACCAGGTGCAGCTGCTGGTGCGCCGGCGGCGGCAGCGGCTCGCGCCGGGCGCGGCGTCGCTGCCCGCGGCGGGGGCGGCGCCGGTTCCGGTGGGGCCGGTTCCGGCCGGGCACGTTCCGCCGGGGCCCGCGGCCGCGCAGCCGACGCCGACGCCGACGCCGGTCCCGCCGTCCGTCCCCGTGCCCGGCCCGGTCCCGCCGTCCGTGCCCGTGCCCGGCCCGGCGGCCCCGTACAACGGCACACCGCCGTACAACCGCACGCCCCCGTACAACGGCACGCCCCCGTACGGCGTGCCGGGCCCGTACGGCCCCGTCGACCCGGCGGAGCAGCCCTCGTACGCCCCGCCGCAGGCCGTCCCGCCGGTGATCACCACCGGGCCGGTGGCGCCGCTCGCCGGGCTGGCGCCGCAACCGGCCGCACCGGCGCCGTTCCCGGCGCCGTTCCCCGCGCACGTCCAGCCGCAGCAGCCCGGGTACGGGTGGCGGCCGGCCGACCACGCCGACCGGCCCGGCCCGGACGAGCAGTGCCGGCTCCGGCAACCGGAGATGACGGATGGTCGGGAAGCAGCGAACGGCGGCCGGTACCCGCACAACCCCGGGGAGGTGCTCCGTGCGCGGTAGCCCCCTGCACCAGCACCCGGCGGCCGACCCGGCCGCCCTGCCCTGGGTCGCACCCGCCCCCGCCGGGCAGGCGCCCCAGCAACCCCAGCAACCCCAGCAGCCCCAGCAGCCCCAGCCCGCCCAGTACCCGCAGTACCCCCAACAGCCTTACCGCCCCGGCCCGGTGGCGCCGCAGCCCGCCGCCCCGCAGCAGGGCGGCGGCCCGGCCGGTCCCACCGCAGGTCCCACCGCCGTTCCCTCCCAGCTGCCCTCGCTCGACCTGCGCGGCGCCGCCACCCGGCCGGCCGTCGACCCGCAGGTCGCGCGCGAGCTCAAGCGCCAGGTCGCGGCCGAACTGCACCAGCAGATCAGCCGGTTGACCGCCTCCTCCGGCTCCGAGCCGGACCGGGCCACCCGCCGCCAGCGCGGCCGGGCGCTGATCGAGGAGGCCGTCGCCCGGTGGTCCGACGCCTACGCGCAGACCCACGGCATCCCGCCCACCCGCGAGCAGGACCGCGCCCTCGCCGAGGCCGTCTTCGACCTGCTCTTCCGGGCCGGCCGGCTCCAGCCCTACCTGGACGACCCGGAGATCGAGAACATCCTGATCAACGGCTGCGACGACGTCTGGGTCTCCAGGGTGCACCAACCCCTGCGCCAGGTCCCGCCGGTGGCCGACAGCGACGCCGAACTCGTCGAACTCCTCCAGGACCTGGCCCGCCAGCACGGCGGCGGCGAACGCGGCCTGTCCACCGCCAGCCCGACCCTCGCGCTGCGCCTGGAGGGCGGCATGCGCCTGCAGGCTCTCACCGAGGTCACGCCCCGCCCGTACGTGGCGATCCGGCGCCACCGGGTGGCCTCCGCGACACTGCCCGAGATGGTCGAACTCGGCACCCTGGACGGCACCCTGGCCGCCTTCCTGGCCGCCGCGATCCGGGCCCGGAAGAACGTGATGATCACCGGCACCCAGGGCGTCGGCAAGACCAGCCTGCTGCGCGCGATGGCCGCCGAGATCCCGCCGGACGAGCGGATCGGCACCCTGGAGTCGGAGTTCGAACTCTGGCTGCACACCCTCGGCCACCTGCGCCAGGTCGTCCCGATGGAGGCCCGCGAGGGCAACGGGGAACGCGTCGATGGCCGCCTGGCGGGCGAGTTGACGATCGGCGACCTCATCCCCGCCGCGCTGCGGATGACCCTGTCCCGGATCATCGTCGGCGAGGTCCGCTCCGGCGAGGTCGTCCCGATGCTGCGCGTCATGACCAACGGCGAGGGCGGCTCGATGTGCACCCTGCACGCCCGCGGCCCGCACATGGTCGTCGACCGCATCGCCGAACTCTGCCTGGAGTACGGATCGCACATGTCCGACGCGCTCGCCTACCGGCTCACCGCCAACGCCCTGGACCTCATCGTGCACGTCGCCATGGTCGACGAGACCGCCGTCGGCGGCCGCCGGCACCGCTTCGTCTCCCACGTCCTGGAGGTCACCGGCCTCGGCGAGAGCGGCCGGCCCGCGCTCAACACCGTCTTCGGCCCCCGGCCGGAGCTCGGCGAGCCCAGAGCCGTCCCGCACACCCCGCCGCAGTGCCTGGACGACCTGCGCCGGGCCGGCTTCGACGCCGCCCTGCTCGGCTCCCGGTACGGGAGTTGGGCCGCCCCGCTGCAGCTGCGGATCGGCGGTGGCGCGCGGTGATGCTGCTGTACGCCCTGTGCGGGCTGGCCGTCGCGGCCGGCCTGGTCGCGCTCGCCGCCTGGGCCCGCGGCTCCGAACCGGCCGGCACGGACGGCGAACCGCCCCGGGAGAACCCGCTGGCCGGCCGCGCCCATGTGTTCTGGTACGGCGCCCCCGGCACCGCCTCGCTGCGGATGGTCCGGCTGCGCCGCGTCCAGCTGCCGCTCGCGCTCCTCGGCGCCCCGCTGGCCTGGCTGTTCACCGGCATCCCGCTGACCGCGCTGCTGGTGCCGCTGGCCGTCTTCGGCCTGCCCTGGCTGTTCGACACCACCAGACCGGACACCCACCGGATCGAGCGGCTGGAGGCGCTGTCCGAGTGGACCCAGCGCATCGCCGACGTGCTGCTGCTCGGCGTCGGCCTCAACCAGGCCATCGTCACCAGCCGCCGCACCGCCCCCGCCGCCCTGGAAGCCGAGATCGGCGAACTCGCCGCCCGCCTGCAGGCCCGCTGGCGGCCCGAGGAGGCCCTGCGGTCCTTCGCCGACAGCCTGGCCGACGCCACCGCCGACAAGGTGCTCGCCGCCCTCGTCCTGCGGGCCGGCGACAGCGGCCCGGGCCTGGCCCGCACCCTCGCCGACATGGCCGACTCGGTGCGCGAGGAGGTCCGCCAGCGCCGCGCCATCGAGGCCGACCGGGCCAAGCACCGCACCACCATCCGCTGGCTGGTCGGCATCATCGTGCTGGTCGTCACGGCCGGCTCGTTCAACACCGAGTACACCCGCCCGTACGGCACCTTCCTCGGCCAGGCCGTGCTCGCCGTCGTCGCCGCGCTGTTCGTCGCCGTCATCGCCTGGATGCGGGCGCTGGCCTCGCACCCGCCGGTGCCCCGGCTGCTCGCCCCCGACCGGCGCAGCAAGGGCGGGCGCCGGGTGGGCGCGAGCCGTCCGGAGCCCGCCGAACCGCCCCTGGAGGCCCGGTGATCTCCCCCTGGTCCGTGCTGGCCGGCGCCGCCGCGGCCGGCGGCCTCGCCCTGCTGATCGCCGAACTGCGGCCCGCGCCACCGGACCTGCACCAGGCGCTGGACCGGCTGCACCGCGCCCCCGCCGACGGCCCGGAGGACCCGGACCATCGGCCGGGCTGGTACGACCGGATCGGCGAACGCACCCTGCAGGTGCGCGGGCTGTCCATCCCGCGCCGCGAACTCGCCCTGATCGGCCGCAGCCCGGCCCGCTTCATGGTGCACAAGCTGCTGTTCGCCGCGATCGGCCTGGTGCTGCCCGCCTACCTCGGCGCGATGGCCGTCCTGGTCGGCCTCGGCCTGCCGTTCGCGCTGCCGCTGGTCGCCGGTCCGCTGCTGGCCGGCCTGCTCTGGTTCGTCCCGGACGCCATCGTGCGCGGCGAGGCCAAGGAGGCGCGCACCGAGTACCTGCACGGCATCGCCGCCTACCTCGAACTCGTCGCGATGGAACGGGCCGCCGACTGCGGCCCGGCCGAGGCGCTGCGCCGCGCGGCCTCGGTCGGGCAGGGCGCGGTGTTCCGGCGGATCCGCGACGCGCTGGAGCGGGCCGCCACCGACCGGCTCCCGCCGTGGGCCGGACTCGACGCGCTGGCCGAGGAGTTGGGGCTCGCCCCGCTGCAGGACACGGCCGACATCATGCGGCTGTCCGGCAACGACGGCGCCGCCGTGTACGACACCCTGCGGGCCCGCGCCAAGGGCCTGCGCGGAGAACTCCTCGCCGAGGACCTGGCCCGGGCCAACGCCGACAGCGAGCGGATGGTCGCCCCCGGGGCCGCGCTGACCCTGCTGATGACCGTCCTGATCGTCTTCCCCGCGATCCACCAGATCCTCAACTGAGGCCGAGTGGCCCCAGGTTGTCACCTCACCACACCCCCGTCACCACACCCCCGGGAGACCCCGATGACCGTACGACTCGCCCGCCGGGCCGGCCGCCTGCTGTGGCCCGTCCTGCGGCCCGCGCTGCTGCCGGTGCAGTTCGCGGTGCTGTTGCTCACCTTCCGGCTCGGGCGGCTGCGGGCCGCCCGGGCGCGCGGCGACCGCGGCGCGATCAGCATCGAACTCGCCCTCGCCATCATCGCGTTGGTGGCCGTGGCCGGAGCGGTCGCGACGGCGCTGTACCTCCTGAAGGACAAGGTGGTCAAGAAGGTCGAGCAGGACCCGAACATGCCCGGCGGCGGCGGTGGCGCGGGCGGCGCCACCCCGTGACGCGCCGTACCCGCCGCCGCCGGGGCGACCGGGGGGCGATGAGCCTGAGCCTGGCCATCGTCTTCCCGGTCGTCCTGCTGCTCGTGCTGCTCGTCGTCCAGGCCTCGCTGTGGTGGTACGACCGGCAGGTCGCGCTCACCGCCGCCCGCGAGGGCGTGGACGCCGGGCGGGTGCAGGGCAACGCGACGGACGAGGTGAAGAACCGGGCGGCGCTGCGGCAGGCCGAGGGCTTCCTCGACCGGACGGGCGTGCAGGGCTACCGGGTGGGCACCGACGGGAGCACGGCGGACACCATCCGGGTCACCGTCGAGCTGACCCCGCCGCTGCTGATCCCCGGGCTCAAGGGCCCCACCGTCCGGCAGGTCGCGCAGGCGCCGCGCGAGCGGTTCGTGCCGCCGGCGGTGACGGGGTGAGCGGGCGGCGGCCGGGCTCCGGGCCGCCCCGGCCACGGTGGTGGCCGCGGCCCCGGCGGCGGGACCGGGGCGGGGTGGCGATCGAGGCGGCGATCATCGCGCCGGTCGTGGTCGCCCTGGTGCTGCTGGCGGTCGCCGCCGGCCGGGTGCAGACCGCCGCCGGCACCGTCGAGGCGGCCGCGCGCGCCGCCGCCCGGACGGCCTCGCTGCAGCGCAGCGTGGACGGCATGACCGGGCCCGCCGAGCAGACCGCCCGGGCCACCCTCGACCAGCAGGGTGTGGTCTGCCGGGACAGCCACGTCCGGGTCTCCACCGGCCCGCTGGACCTGCCGGGCGGCGCCGTCACCGCGGTGAAGGTCGTCGTCGAGTGCGACGTCGAACTGGCCGACCTGATCGGCGGGCCGTCCGGACTGCCCGGGACGAAGCACCTCGTCGGCGAGTTCACCTCCGTCGTGGACCGCTACCGGGGCACCTGACGGCGGGCCGCGGGCCCGGCGGGGACGGGTACGCAGGACCGGATGCGGCGCGCGGGCGCGCTGGGGGATTGGACACGGCCCGGGCGGGGGATGCGCAAGCGGAGAGCGCCCGGGGGGTGACGCGACGGAACCGAACGGCGCCCGGTGGGGGCCGGTGGGGAGGACGGCGTGCGGAATCGGGAAGGGGGATGAGCATGCGGCTCGATGCACGGCGGGCCGGAGCGCGGTGGGCCGGTGCCCGGTGGGCCGGGGCTCGGCGCACCGGTGCCCGGCGGCGCGGGTCCGATCGGGGCGCGGTCGCCGTGTTCGTGGCGATCTGTGCGGGCGCCCTGGTGCTCGTCATCGCCCTGGTGATCGACGTCGGCGGCCGGCTGCGGGTCGCCGAACGGACCGACGCCTACGCCCAGGAGGCCGCCCGGGTCGGCGGCCAGCAGCTCGACCAGGCCTCGGTGCTGCAGGGCCAGGGCATCAAGGTCCAGCAGACGTACGTCCGCGAGGCCGCCGACGCCTACCTCGCGATGTACGGCCTGCGGGCCGACGAGATCGATTTCTCCGACGACGGCAAAGTCGTCACCGTGACCGTGCGGGCCGACTTCAAGCCGGTCCTGCTGGGCGGCCTCGGGAAGCGGAAGGTTACGGGCAAGGGCAGTGCGACCCTCGTCCACGGAGTCGAGAAAGCGGAGACCTACTGATGGCCGCGCCACGTGCTGAGGACCAGGCCCGACCCGCCCAGGCCGGCCCGGTGAAGGGCCGAACCGCGAGCCGCCGGGCCGGCGCCCGCGCCGATGGCGGTGGCGGTGGACGGAGCGGGCCCGGAGCCGGACACCGCTCCGGACCGGGTACCGGACGCGGGCCGGGCCGTGCCCCCGGTCACGGGCCGGGCCGGCGGGGGCGGCGCGGCACCGGCGTGCTCACCGCGCTCGGCGCGCTGGCCGCCCTGCTCGCCCTGCTGCTCGGCCTGCCCGCCCTGCTGCTCTACGGCACCCGGGCGGTCGCCGCCATGGGCGAGGTCGCGCCGGACGGCGTCGGCCAGGCGCTCACCAGCGCGGACGACGGACGGCTGTTCCTGTGGTTGCTGGTGGTCGTCGGCTGGCTCGCCTGGGCCTGCTTCGCGCTCTCCGTCCTGCTGGAGATCCCGGCCCAGCTGCGCGGCCGGATCGCCCGGCGGATCCCCGCCTTCGGCTGGAGCCAGCGCCTCGCGGCCGGTCTGGTCGGCTCCGTCCTCGCCCTGCTGCCGGTGGCCGGTTCGGCCTTCGCCGCCGTCCCCGAACTCACCCACGCCGCCACCGCCCCGGCCCAGTTGGCGTCCGGCACGCAGCGGGCAGCGCTGCCCGCCGCGCAGTCCGCGCCCGCCCTGGCGCCCGCCGCCGAGCAGCAGCCCGGCTACACGGTGCGCGACAGCCGGCCCGCCGACAGCCTGTGGTCGATCGCCGAGCACCAACTGGGCTCGGGCGAACGGTGGGTGGAGATCGCCAAGCTCAACGACGGCCGGGTGATGGACGGTTCGGGCACCCGCTTCGACGCCGAGCGGCCGATCCAGCCCGGGTGGGAACTGCTGATGCCCGCCGACGCCAAGCCGGACCCGGCGAAGGCGCCCGCCACCTCGCCCGCTCCCGCTCCCTCCGCCGATCCGGGGGCGCAGCCCGCGAACCCGGCGCCGGCCGGGTCGGGGCAGGCCCCGCAGGCCGGCACGGAGCCGGGGGCGGGGGGCCACGCCACGGTGACCGTGCAGGAGGGGGACAGCCTGTCCGCCATCGCCCAGCGGGAGTTGGGGGACCCGGAGGCGTGGCCGAAGCTGTTCGACGCCAACAAGGGGGTGCAGGCACCGGACGGGGAACGGCTGACCGACCCGGACATGGTGGTGCCAGGGATGGTGCTCTCGGTGCCGGGGGCCACCGCCCCGAACCCCGCGCCCGCCCCGGCGCCCGCGCAGCCGCCGGCCACCCCGGCTCCGGCCACCCCGGCTCCGGCGACTCCGGCGCCCGCCGCCGGGACCCCGGCCCCGCAGGCCCCCGCGACCCAGGCCCCCGCGCCGTCGCAGGCGCCCGCGCCGGCCCAGGCGCACGCCGATCCGGCGCCCGGCGACGACAGCTACACCGTCGCCCTCGCCGCCTCCACGGTCGGCGTGCTGCTCGCCGCCATCATGATCGGCACCGTCGCCCACAAGCGTGGCACCCAGCTGCGCGCCCGCCGCCCCCGGCACCGGATCACCATGCCCGAGGCCGAGGCCGCCGCCTTCGAGAACGAACTGCGGGCCCGCCAGGACGACACCGGCCTCGACCTGCTCGACCGCGCCCTGCGCACCCTCGCCCGCAACACCGTGCGCGGCGGCAAGCGCCTGCCCGCCATCGTCGCGGCCCGGATCACCCCCGGCCACACCGTCGAACTGCACCTCTCCGGCCCGGCCGTCCCGATCGCCCCGTTCCGGGCCGCGCACGCCCCCAACGTCTGGTGGTGCAGCGAGGACTCCGGCGACCTGCTGGGCGCCGCCCAGGCCCGCCGCACCGCCGCGCCCTACCCGGCGCTGGTCACCCTCGGCACCGCGCCGGACGGCTCCGTCGTCCTCGCCGACCTGGAGGCCGTCCGGCTGCTCCACCTCTCCGGCCACCCGGACGACGCCCGGGACGTGCTGCGCACCCTCGCCGTCGAGCTCGCCCACAGCCCGCTCGCCGACAAGCTCCACCTGCACCTGGTCGACCTCGCCGAGGAGGTGCCGATCAGCGGCCCGGCCGCCGAGCGCGTCCACCGCCACGCCACGCTGGAGGCCGCGCTCGCCGCCCTCGGTCCGCGCACCGCGAAGGCCCGCGCCACCCTGGTCGCCGCCGACGCCGTCAGCCCGCGCGACGCCCGCAGCCGGGGCCAGGCCGACGAGTCCTGGATCCCGGAGATCGTGCTCTGCGCCCACCAGCCCGGCGGCGACCTGCCCGCCGAACTCGGTCGGCTCCTCGACGCCCGCCCGCGCACCTGCGTCGCCGTCATCACCCGCGCGCCCGAGCGCGGCACCGGCCCGGTCGCCCGCTGGACCCTGCCCACCAGCGGCCAGGCCACCATCCCCGGCCTGCACCTGACCGTCGAACTCCAGCGGCTCAGCGCCCCGGAGTACGAGCACGTCGCCGCCCTGCTGCAGGCCGCCGACGACACCACCCAGCACCCGGCCCCCGCCTGGACCCTGGACGGCCCGGGCTTCGACCCGGACCCGGACGACGCCGACACCGCCGAACTGCCGCCCGCCGTCCCGGTGCTGGCGACGGTCGGCGCCCCGGGCGCCCGGGACGAGGAGGAGGCTGGGACGGCGGGGCCGGTGGCGGCGGCGGGCCCGGCCGCGGCCGGGCCGCGGTTGCTCGCCCGGGTGATCGGCACCGGCGCCAGCCCGTTCGCGGGCACCGACCCGGTGGCGCCGGCTCCGGTTCCGGCTTCGGTTCCGGGGCCGGCGGCCCTGCCCGCCGCGGCGCCCGGCCAGGGCGGGGCGGGGGACGTGCCGCCCGGTCCGGCCCGGTTCGCCGTCAACGGCCAGGGCCGGCAGGCGGCGGTCGGCCCCGAGGGCGCCGACCCGTCCGGGCCGTCCGCGGCGTCCGGGCCGTCCGCGGCGCCGGAGCCGGCCGAGGACGAGGCGCAGGCCGTCGACGACCCCACCCGCGACCTGCGGCTGCCGGGCGTGCCGGAGAACGGCGACGACGCCGGCACGCCCGGGGCGGACGTGCCCACGGCGGCGCTGCCCGCCGTCGTCCCGGCCGTCCAGTCCGCTCCGTCCGCTCCGTCCGTTCCGGCGGTCCAGTCCGCCCAGCCGGTGAACGCGGTGCAGCCGGTCGCACCGCAGCCCGCCCCCGGCCCGGACGCCCCGGCCGCGGACGCCGCCGCCGGCCCCGGCGCCGTCGCGCCGCTCGCCCGGACCACCCCCGGCCGCAGCGACAGCGACGACCTGCTCGCCATCCTCCGGTCCCCGGAGGCGCACGCGACCCGCAACGCGCCCCGGATCCGCCTGCTCGGCCCGGTCGACGTGGCCGGCGCCCGCGGCACCGTCGAACCGGGCGCGCTGTCCCGGCTCACCGAACTCGCCATCTACCTCGCGCTGCGCCCCGGCGCCGACCGGCACGCGCTCGACCACGACCTGCACCCCGGCGCGGCCCACCTCGACCCGCACCCCACGGCGGCCGACACCGGCAGCCCGCTCCCGGCCAAACTCGCCGACCTGGCGGGCTGGTTCGGCACCTCGCCGGACGGCCGCGCGTTCCTGCCCACCGACACCGCCGAGGGCTACTCCTTCACCCCGGCCGTGACCTGCGACTGGGACGAGTTCCGCAGCCTCTACCGGCGCGGCATGCGCAGCACCAGCGCCACCGCCGACGCCGCCCTCGCGCACGCCCTGGCCCTGGTGCGCGGCGCCCCGTTCGCGGAGGCCCCGCCCGCCTCCTACGGCTGGGCCGAGGCCGAGCGCCAGGACATGATCGCGGCGATCGTCGACACCGCGCACGAACTGGCCGCCCGCCGCCTGCAGTACGGCGACCACCGCAGCGCCGAGGCCGCCGTCTTCCGTGGCCTCGCCGTCGCCCCCGACGTCGAACTCCTGCACCGGGACCTGTTCTACGCCTACGCGTCGGCCGGCGCCCGCGACCAGCTGCTGCGGGCCGTCAACCGCCTGGACGCCCTCAGCCGGCGCACCGGAAGGGAGTTGGACGCCGACACGGTCGCCCTGTTGCGCGACCTGCTCGCCGGGGCCTGAGGTCGACGCCTGAGGTCGACGCCCGGACGCCCGAGGTCGCGGGCCGTCCGTAGCCTGCCGCCCGCCGGGGAGGCGAGTCCGTCGACTCGCGTCCCCGGCGGGGCCGTTGTGCGGCCCGGGCGGTTCGTCACCGCACAATTCGGCGCCCCGGCCCGTGGGTTGACGGGGGTGGCGTCGGCCCGGAGGCGGTCAGGCCGCGCGCAGCCAGGTCCCGATGGCCGTGAAGTCGTCCTCACCGAGGCCGCGTTGGGGGTCGACGCGGTGGAGCAGCGTACGGGCGGGGGAGTGGGCGGCGACCCAGTGGCGGTCGGCCGGGGTGATCTCGTCGTCGACCCAGACGAACGGGCGGCCGCCGGCCCACGCGAGCAGCGGGCGGGTCTTCCAGTGCAGGCCGGGCGGTCCGCCGGGGCCCTGCGGGCCGTCCTTGCCCGTCACCGGCCAGTCCACGACGGGCAGTCGGGGCAGGCCGAGGCGGGGGGAGAGACAGTCGTTGGCGTCCTCCAACCAGGTCGTCGCCCACACCAGCGTGCAGGGCAGGCCCAGCAGGCGCGGCCCGAGCGCCGGATCGACCCGGGCGAGCAGCGGGTTGCCGTCCGGGCCGGAACCCGGGCCCGGGTAGGTGCGGTGACCGCCGGGCGGCGGCCCGCCGAAGGGGATGAGCGGTCCGTCGACGTCGAGGAACAGCAGTGGTACGTCGGCACTGGCCATGCCGGCACGATAGCGAGGGGCGCTCCGGCGCGCCGAACGGCGACCCGGCCTGGATCGGGCCCGCCGGGATCTCGTAGGGTGGCGCGCACGGAAGTGGTGAGAGACACCACGCAGGCAAGGGCATCAGACGCCGCTCTAGCGGCGGGGCGGGGCGGTGACCAGAAGATGGCGGAGACGACAGCTGTTTCCGGAGGTCCCGACCCGGCTGCGGACTCGGGCCCCTGGGACGCCGTGCCGCCGCCACCCGCGCGCCTGCCGTCCGCCGAGGAGCACCCGCCCGGCCCGGCCGCACTGTACGAGCCGCCGCCCGCGCCCCCCGCCCCGCCCGCGCCGCCGACCGGCTGGACGCTCACCGGCCTGCCCGCCGCCGCTCAGGCCGCCACGGCCACCCAGACCGCTCCGCTGGCCCCGCTGGCCCCGCACGCCCAGGTGCCGGGCGCGGGCGGGCTCGGGGCGGCGCCGCGCGGACGCATCCTGGTCGTCGAGGGCGGGTACGGAGGCACGGGCCGTCGCAGCTGGGGCGGTCGCGGCGGGGCGGGCCACGCGCCGGTGCTCTCCGCGATGCTCGCCGCCGTGTCGCCCCAAGTGCTGCTCGCCGCCGACGCGGTGGACGCCGTCCACCTCCCCGGCGCCGTCGACCCGCAGACCGTCCTCGCCCACCTGCGCGCCGCCGCCCTCCACCCCGGGCCGCTGCTGGTGCACCTGGGCGGGCACGTGATCGCCGACAAGCGCGGCGGACAGCTGCAGCTCACCCTGCGCGACGCCAAGCAGGACGGCCTGCCCTGGCAGGCGATCGCCGCCGAACTGAGCCACCGGCCGGCCGAGTGGCAGACCCTGGTCATCGCCGACCTGAGCGCCGACCAGAACGCCTGGCCCTACCTGCAGGGCACCGTCTCGCCGCTCAGCGAGGGCATCCCGCTGTGGGCCGTCGTCAGCCCGGACCCGGAGCAGATCGGCACCTTCACCCGCGCCCTGATAGAGGCCCTGCACGGCGGCCGCCCGGGCGCGGGCGACGTCCTCGCGCCGGAGCAGCTGCGGCAGCAGGTGTACTCGGTGCTGCGGCCGGACGTCGTCATCCTCGCCACGCACGCCAAGGACCGGCCGGTGTTCCGCAACACCGCGCGGCGCGGGGAGGGCCTGCCCGCCGACGCCGTGCCGGTACCCGTGCCCGCCGCCGCGCCGCCGGCCGTCCCGCCGCTGCTGCCCCGTCAGGCGGAGCCGCAGGACGCGGTCGTCGCGCCGCAGGCCGCGGCGCCGCCTGCGGTGCCGTCCTCGCCGGTGGGGGAACCGGACGTGGCGGCGGCTGGGGCGGCTGTGACGGGCGGGGTGGGGGGCGCCGGGCCGGTGAGCCTGCTCAAGCCCGGAGTGCCGCCGACCCCGCGCCGCCGGACCGGACCGGTCAGCCTGCTGAAGGCTGGCCCGGCGGTGGAGGAGGAGACGGCGGCGGGAGTCTCGCTGCGCAAGGCCGTCCCGGCCGACGCGGTGCCGGAGGCCGTGCCCGAGACCCAGGCCGAGGTTGAGGCCGTGGCCGAGGCCGCGGTGGCCGCTCCGTCCGGCGGGGTCACCCTGACCAAGCCCCGGCCGGAGCCCCAACTCCCGGAGCCGGAACTCCCGGAGCCGGAACTCCCGCAGGCCGAGCCGGAGTCGGCGCCGGTCGCGGAGGAGCCGCAGGACGCCGTTCCGGTCGATGCGGTGCCGGCCGATGCCGTGCCCGAGGACGAACCCCCGGCCGAGACCGGGCCGTCCGACGCGACCCCGGTACCCACCGAGCAGCCGGCCGCCGAGGAACTGCCCGCCGAGGCGCCGGTCACCGAGGCGCCGGTCACCGAGGTACCGACTGACGAGCCGCCCGCGGTCCAGCCCCGCGCCGACTACCGGGAGGTCATCGGACGGATCGTCCGCAGCGCCGACGCCGGCGACCACGCGGCGGCCACCGACCTCGCCTTCGCCCTCGAACTGGAGGCGATCGCCGAGCACGGCGCCGTCTCGGAGCCGGTGCTCCAGGTGCGCCAGGTCCGCGCCCACGTGTGCCGCCTGGCCGGCCGGCTCGGCGAGGCCGCGGTCATCTACCGTGAGGTCGCGCTGACCATGCTGCGCTCGCGCGGCGCGGACAGCCCGGAGACCCAGCAGGCGGCGACGAACGCCGAGGCCTGCTGGCGCACCATCACCGACCGGGCCGAGGCCGTCCGCATCGCCCCGGAGATCATCGAGCTCCGGGCCCATCTCCCGGGCCCGGACGGCCGCAAGCTGCGCGCCGCCGAGCGCCACCTCGCCCAACTGGTCGCCGCGCCCGCGGCCGACCGGACCTGAAGCCTGGGGCCCGAGGCCGCGGCGCCCCGCCGCCCGCCGCCGCCGACGTCGAAGCCGCGGCCGTCTCCCCGCCGGAGTCGGCCGCGGCTTCCGCACGGAGTCGGCGGCCGGGTAACAGGAGACAGAAAACAGCGAACAGATAACAGATGATGAAATCTGTTATCTGTTCGCTGTTACTTGTCAGCTGTCAGTCGTCAGCTCTCGGCTGCCGACCGCTGCCGCCGCTTACTGCTGGTCGTCGTCGCCCTGGATGTCGCCGGCGAGCGCGTGGACGAACTTGGCGCCGTCGATGGTGCCGAGGCCGCTGGCGAGGTCGTAGCCCTCGGTGGCGTTGTAGCCGGTGACGCCGTTCCAGCCGTTGTCACCCTGCTTGACGTCCACGATGCCGCTCCACTGGCTCGGCAGCAGGCTCAGGCCGTACAGGCGGCCGTTGATCTGGCCCAGGCGGTGGCCGGCGAGCTGGTCGGCGAGCGCGACGACGCCCGAGAACAGCGGGGTGGCCTCGCTGGTGCCGCCGGTGAGGTGCCAGCCGACCGCGGTCGGGTCGTAGGACTCGTAGGTCCAGGCGGCGCCGTCGACGGCCGCGCTCATGCTGATGTCGGGCGTGCCGCGGTGCTCGCCGGTGACGTTCGCGACGCCGGTCTGGTACCACGGGCGCGAGAAGACGCCGGAGACGCCGCCGCCGCCCGCGCCGGACTTGTCGTGCCACACCTTGTCGTCCGCGGTGCGCTTGCCCGAGTCGTCCAGGGTGAGCTGGGTGCCGCCGATGGAGGTGACCAGCGGGTCCGAGGACGGCCAGGAGTTGACCTTGTACGGGTACAGGTCGGTGCCGTTGAGCTGCGCGTCGGTGGCGCCGTTGTCGCCGGAGGCGGCGAGCACGGTGACGTTGCGGTCGGCGGCGGCCTTGAAGGCGTAGCGCAGGTCGGTGATCGACTTGAAGTCGCCCTTGTCGAAGCCCGGGAAGGTGTTCTCGGTGGCGCCGAAGCTCTGCGAGATGACGTCGCCGCGACCGGCCTTGATGAGGGACTTCTCGGCGTCCATCATCTCGGGCAGGCCGGTGGTGCCCTCGGTCTCGGAGACGCCGGTCTCGACGAGGACGATGTGCGCGTCGGGGGCGATCGCGTGGGCGTACTCGACGTCCAGCGTGGTCTCGCCGGCCCAGCCGGTGTGGTCGGGGTTCTTCGGGTCGAAGACGGGGACGTTGCCCCACTTGACGACCTCGACCTGGGTGTCGTTGATGCCCCACTGCTTGTCGAAGACCTCCAGGTCGTGCTGGATGGTCGGCGAGCCGAAGGAGTCGACGATGACGATCGTGCGGCCCTTACCGGTCACACCCTCCTTGTAGAGGGGGTTCAGGTTGTAGGCGGTGCGGTACTGCAGCGGCGAGTAGCAGTGGATGCCGATCTGGCTGACGCACTGGGTGGTGCTCAGCGGGGCGACGCGCGCCTCCGCGTTGTGGTGCCCGGCGGAGGCGGGGCGGACGTGGACGCCCGCGAGGCCGTGCGCGGGGGCGGCGGTCGCGATACCCGCGGCGGGTACGGCGACGGTGCCGGCCGTCAGGGCGGTGGCCCCCACGGCGAGCAGAGCCAGGGCGCGGCGGAGGGTAGCGGGGCTGCCCATGGGACTCCTTGGGACGCAGGGCTCGACCGGGTTCGGTCGGGTCGGTTGGGCTATCCCATCGAGTACCGCATGATCATGCCATAGTCATTCGGTGTGGTCATCGGGCCATGGGCATGGTCATCTTCGGCTACGCGAATAGGTAAAGGCCGTCCCAGGTGAAGGTAACCATGCACCAGGGACGGCCATGTGATGACACGTCAGTAGTATGGCAATGACGTCTTACCGGGCTCCGCCATTGACGTAGAGGGTCTGCCCGCTGACGTACGAGGCTTCCTCGCTGGCGAGGAAGGCGACCACGGACGCGATCTCCTCCGGCTGGCCCGCCCGGCGCAGCGGCGTGCGGTTCGCGACCTCCGCCTGGTGCTCCTCGGCGCTGCTGCCGACCCGCTCGGCGGTGGCGGCCGTCATCGCGGTGACGATGTAGCCGGGGGCCACGGCGTTGACGTTGATGTTGAACGGGCCCAGCTCGATCGCCAGGGTGGCGGTCAGCCCCTGGATGCCGGCCTTGGCGGCCGCGTAGTTGGCCTGGCCGCGGTTGCCGAGCGCGGAGCGCGAGCTGAGCGAGACGATCTTGCCGTACTTCTGCGCCACCATGTACTTCTGTGCGACGTGGCTGCAGTTGTAGGCGCTGGTCAGGTTGACCGTCAGGACGGCGTCCCAGTCGGCCTTCGGCATCTTGAAGAACAGGTTGTCCCGGGTGATGCCGGCGTTGTTCACCAGGATGTGCAGCCCGCCGAGGTCCGCCACGACCTGCGCGAACACCTCCGCCACGGCGTCGTAGTCGGCCACGTCGCAGCCGTAGGCGCGCGCGGTGCCGCCCTTGGCGGTGATCTCGGCGACCGTGTCGGCCGCCCGCTCGGCGGTGAGGTCGACGACGGCGACCGTCGCGCCCTCCTCGGCGAGCCGCCGGGCGGTGGCCGCCCCGATCCCCTGGGCCGCGCCGGTGACCACGGCGACCTTGCCTGCGAAACGCGTCACGTGAACTCCTCGAAGAGTGGGCGACGGCTGACAGATGACAGATGTCAACATCTGTTATCTGTTATCTGTCAGTTGTCGGTTGAAATCTGAAATCTGAAAGTTGAAGTCTGAAATCTGTTCGCCGTGAGCCGGGAGTGGCCCGCCGTCAGCCGTCAGCCCTTAGCCGTCAGGCGTTCTCGACCAGTACCGCCGTGCCCTGCCCGACGCCCACGCACATGGTGGCCAGCCCGCGCCGAGCCCCGGTGCGGTGCATGCGGTGCAGCAGGGTGGTGAGGATGCGCGCGCCGGAGCCGCCCAGCGGGTGGCCGAGCGCGATCGCCCCGCCGCTGGGGTTGACGATCTCCTCGGCCCGCTCCCGGCTGAACCCGATGCCGTCGGCCGAGGCGAGCGCCTGGGCGGCGAAGGCCTCGTTCAGCTCGGCGGTGTCCACGTCGTCGAGCGACCAGCCGGTCCGCCCCAGCACCTTCTGCGTGGCCGGCACCGGCCCGATGCCCATCACGTCGGGGTGCACCCCGGCCGAGGCGCCGGCCACGTACCGCCCGAGCGGCTGCAGCCCGAGGTCGCGCAGCGCCTCCTCGCTGACCAGGACCAGCCCGGCCGCGCCGTCGTTCATCGGCGAGGCGTTCCCGGCGGTGACGGTGCCGCCCGGCCGGAAGGCGGGCTTGAGTCCGGCGAGCTTGGCCAGGCTGGTGTCCTCGCGGATGCCCTCGTCCTGGCTCACCGTCACCCCGTCCGGCCGCAGGACCGGCACCAGTTCGGCGTCGAAGTGCCCGTCCTTGCGGGCGGCGGCGGCCCGCTGGTGGCTGCGCAGCGCGAAGGCGTCCTGCCGCTCGCGGTCGATGCCGTACCGGCTCGCGACCTCCTCGGCGGTCTCGCCCATGCTGAGCACGCCGTGCAGTTCGGTCATCCGCGGATTGGTGAGCCGCCAGCCGAGCCGGGTGTCGTAGGTCTCGATCCGGTGCGGGAGCGCCTCGTCGGGCCGGGGGAGGACGAACGGGGCGCGGGTCATCGACTCGCAGCCGCCGGCCAGCACCACGTCGGCCTCGCCGGAGCCGATGGCCCGGGCGGCGAGCGTGACGGCCTCCAGGCCGGAGGCGCAGAGCCGGTTGACGGTGGCTCCGGGGACGGTCTCGGGCAGTCCGGCGAGCAGGACGGCCATCCGGGCGGCGTTGCGGTTGTCCTCGCCGGCCTGGTTGGCGGCGCCCCAGTAGACGTCGTCGATGCGGGCCGGGTCGAGGGCGGGTACGTCGGCGAGCAGGGCGCGCAGCACGGTGGCCGAGAGGTCGTCCGGGCGGACCGTGGCGAGCGCTCCGCGCAGCCGGCCGATGGGTGTGCGGCGGGCCGCGGCGAAGTAGACGGGACGCACGTCGTGCTCCTTGTCGAGGGGTTTCGGGAGGGGCGTTCGGGAGGCGGTTCGGAGCTGTTCGAGGGGCGTTCAGAAGGCGTTGACGCCGGTCAGGGCGCGTCCGATGAGCAGTTGGTGGATCTGGCTGGTGCCCTCGTACAGGGTCATCACCCGGGCGTCGCGCAGGTACTTGCCGACCGGGTACTCGTCGATGAACCCGTACCCGCCGAACACCTGGAGCGCGTCGTTGGCGGCCCGGACCGCGGCTTCGCTGGCGAAGAGCTTGGCCATCGAGGACTCGGTGGCGAACGGCAGGCCGCGGTCGATGCGGTCGGCGACCTGCCAGGTGAGCAGCCGGGCGGCCTCGACGTCGACGGCGATGCCGGACAGCAGCTGCTGGACGAGCTGGTGCGACGCGATCGGCTTGCCGAACTGCTCGCGCTCGCCGGCGTAGCGGACGGCGGCCTCCAGGCAGGCGCGGGCGATGCCGACGCAGCCGGCCGCGACCGACATCCGGCCCTTGGCGAGGGCGGCCATCGCCACCGTGAAGCCCTTGCCGACCTCGCCGAGCCGGGCGCCGTCGGGCACCCGGACGGCGTCGAGGGCGAGCGCGGCAGTGGCCTGGCCGCGCAGGCCGAGCTTGCCGTGGATCTCGGTGCGGGTGAAGCTGGGCAGGTCGGTGGGGACGAGGAAGGCGGTGATGCCGCGGTGGCCGCGCTGCTCGGGTGCGTCGCCGCCGGTGCGGGCGAAGACCAGGGCGACGTCGGCCCAGGTGCCGTTGGTGATGAAGGTCTTGGCGCCGGTGATCAGCCAGTGGTCGCCGTCGCGCACGGCCCGGGTGGTGAGGTTGGCGGCGTCCGAGCCGGTGCCGGGTTCGGTGAGGCCGAAGCAGCCGAGGGCCTCGCCGGAGGTGAGCCGGGGCAGCCAGTGCCGCTTCTGCTCCTCGGTGCCGTAGGCGTTGATCGACTTGCCGACCAGGCCGAGCGAGACGGAGACGATGCCGCGCACCGCCGAGTCGCCACGCCCCAGCTCCTCCAGCACCAGGCAGTACGCGAGGTGGTCGCCGCCGCTGCCGCCGTACTCCTCGGGGAGGGTGAGGCCGAGGAAGCCGAGCTTCGCCAGCTTGCCGATGATCGCCCGGTCGACGGACTCGTCGCGGTCCCACTGGGCGGCGTACGGGACGATCTCGCGGTCGGTGAAGGCGGCGGCGAGGTCGCGGACGGCGCTCTGCTCCTCGGTCAACTCCAGGTTCACGGCGGGGCCACCTCGTTAAACTAGCGCTGCAAGTTTTACGATGGACTGTAGCCCCGCCGGACCGCGCTGGGAAGGGGCACCTGCCAGAATCGGCCCCCGGCCCGCACGGTCCCACCCGACCGGACGAACACCGCAAGAACCGCACGGACAACACGCACCGCACGGACAACACAACACCGCACGTACAGCACGCACCGCGCGTACAGCGCCTACCGCACCTACCGCACCTACCGCACGTACGGCACCTGCCGCACGGGCACGCACCGGCGTGCCGCACGAACTGGAGGCGACGACCCGATGGCCCGCCCGCGCACCCCGCTGCTCAGCCGCGAGCGCATCGTCGCCGCCGCGCTGCGGCTGATCGACGAGGAGGGGCTGGACGCCCTCTCCACCCGCCGCCTCGCCGCCGGGCTGTCGGTCAGCGGGCCGTCGCTCTACAACCACTTCGCGACCAAGGACGAGATCCTGGACGCGGTGGTGGACACGGTCATCGGCGAAGTAGATTTGTCGATGTTCGGCACGGACGGCCCGGCCTGGCCGCAGGCGCTGCGGGACTGGGCCCGCTCCTACCGGGCCGCGCTGGCCGCCCACCCCAACATCGTCCCGGTGCTCGCCCAGGGCCCGGGGCGGCGGCCGAACGCGCTGCGCCTGGCCGACGCCGTCTTCGGCCACCTCGTCGACGCCGGGTGGCCGCGCGGCCAGGCCACCCGGATCGGCGCGCTGATGCGCTACTTCGTCACCGGCTCGGCGCTCGCCTCCTTCGCCGCCGGCTTCCCGGCCGACGCCGGGGTGTACGACGCGGCGGACTACCCGCACCTGGGCGAGGCGCACCGGCTGGCCGGGCACGGCGGCCGGGTGGACGAGGGGGCCTTCGAGACCGGCCTGGAGGCGCTGCTCGACGGGCTGGCACTGCGCTACGAGCGTCTGACCGCGCGGTCGTAGCCGCGCGGGCGTAGGCGCACGGTGGTCGCCACGCGGTCGGCGCCGTGCCCCGGGCCGCAGCCCTCCCCCCTCTGTCACCGCTAGCGGATCTACCGGTTCCCAGCCGGCCTGTCGGCGCCGGCATTCCTACCAGGGCTCGCGCGCCACGAAGGCCGGACGCAGCTCCGGGTCCACCGGGTCGTAGTAGCGGTGGTACACCGGCGTCAGCCCGCCGGAGACCGGGGGCACGATCCAGCTCCAGTCCGCCGGGGTAGGCCGGCCGAGCCGCTGCTCCTGGGCGACGTGCTTGAGGAAGCGCACCGACTCGGTGTGGTGGTCGGCCATCGTCACCCCGGCCTCCTGGAAGGAGTGCAACACCGTGACGTTCAGCTCGACCAGCGCGCGGTCGCGCCAGAGCGTGCGGTCGCTGGAGGTGTCCAGGCCGAGCCGCTCGGCGACCGTGCGGAGCATGTCGTACCGGTCGGCGTCGGCGAGGTTGCGGGCGCCGATCTCGGTGCCCATGTACCAGCCGTTGAACGGCGCGGTGGGATAGCGGACGCCGCCGATCTCCAGCGTCATGTCGCTGATCGCGGGCACCGCGTACCAGCGCAGCCCGAGCCCGGCGAACCAGGCGTGCTCGGGGTGGCTCAGTGGCACCTCCAGCGTGCTGTCGTCTGGCAGCTCGAACCAGGACGGCCGTTCGCCCGGGCGTTCCTGGACCAGCAGCGGCAGCACCTCGAAGCGGTCCTCGGCGCACTTCCAGCCCAGCTCGCGGGCGCGGGCGGTGAGTTCGACGCCCGCCGGGTCGCCGACCACGGTGCCGCGCTCGGCGGCGGCGCCCTCGGCCGGGTGGCCGGCGTAGCGGACCAGCTGCTGGTTGAGGATCCGCGCGGCCGGGCGGCCCGGCCGGTCGGGGGCGAACACCGAGACCACCGGGCGGATCCGCCCGCCGTTGCCCGCCACCCGCAGGTGCTCGAAGCACTCGGCGGCGATCTCCTCGGCCGTGCTCAGGTGCCGCAGGTCGCGCACCACCAGGCTGCGCCAGTAGAGCCGGCCGATGCAGCGGGCCGCGTTGCGCCAGGCGAGCTTGGCGCCGTAGGCGAGTTCGGCGGGGGTGTGCCGGTAGCTGCCGGTGCGGTCGATCTCGTCCAGGACGGCCCGCAGCCGCTCCGCGGGCGCGCCCGCGGCGGGCTGCTCGTGGTGGAACTGCCGGATGAACGTGGCCGCTTGGCCGGGATCGGTGAACGGCGGCGGCGCGGGCGGCAGTTGCACGGCCGCCGCCGGGGGAGCGGGCGGCACCGCTACGGCCGCCGGCTCGGGCCGCACCGGGGCGTGGCGGTGGCCGTCGTAGCCCTCGCGGCCGCCCTGGCCGTCCTGGCCGTCCTGGCCGTCCTGGCCGTCCTGGCCGTTCGCGGTGTGGGCGGTGTGGACGTCGTGGGTGTGGGCGTACGGGCAGCCGCCGACGCCGGGTGCGGCGGCGGGCCTGCGGGTGCGAAGCCGGTTGAAGATCAAGGACACATCCCTCCTGGCGAACAGGAGTACCGGAGGTGGCCGGTCCGGCGCAGAGAGTGAACGATTCGGCCCCCGCACCAGCGCTCGTCGCGCTAGGGTGCGGGGGCCGAAGGTCCGACTGTCGGATCGACCGATGGTCGGTCGTCAGCTCGTGGCGTCGGCTCGTCGCGTCGGCTCGTGGCGTCAGCCCATGTCCTCCAGGCGGACGCCCTTGGTCTCCTTCAGGTACTTCGCCACGAAGACGGCCGACAGCGCCGCGAAGGCCGCGTAGGCCAGGTACGTCGCCGAGAGGTTCCAGCGCGACAGCGACGGGAACGAGACGGTGATCGCCCAGTTGGCGATCCACTGCGCCGAGGCGGCGACGGACAGCGCGGCGGCCCGGATCCGGTTGGGGAACATCTCGCCGAGCATCACCCAGACCACCACGCCCCAGGACATCGCGAAGAACAGCACGAAGGCGTTGGCGGCGATCAGCGCGACGGTGCCCTGCAGGTCGGGCAGCGTGACGTCGCCGCCGCTGCCGGTGGCGGAGGAGAACGCCCAGCCGGCCGCGGCCAGGGCGACGGCCATGCCGCAGGAGCCGATCAGGGCGAGCGGCTTGCGGCCGATCCGGTCGACCAGCAGGATCGCGATCACGGTGCCGAGGATGTTGATGACCGAGCCGATGAAGCTGATCAGCAGCGAGTTGCTCTGGTCGATGCCGACCGACTGCCACAGGATCGACGAGTAGTAGAAGATCACGTTGATGCCGACGAGCTGCTGGAAGACCGACAGGCCGATGCCGATCCAGACGATCGGCAGCAGGCCGAAGCGGCCGCCGAGCAGGTCGCGGAAGCGCGGGCGGTGGTCGGAGTCGATCAGCGCCTGGATCTCGGCGATCCGGGTGTCGGCGTCCACGCCCTCGGCCTCGACCGCGGCCAGCACCTTGCGGGCGTCGGCCAGGCGGTCGGCCTGGATCAGGAAGCGCGGCGACTCGGGGATCACCGAGGCGAGCACGAAGTAGACCGCGGCGGGGACGACGCACACGCCGAGCATCCACTGCCAGGCCTCCAGGCCGAGCAGCTGCCCGCGGGTGTCACCGCCGGCCGCCTGCGCCAGCAGCCAGTTGACCAGCTGGGAGATCGCGATGCCGAGCACGATCGCGGCCTGCTGGAACGAGGCCAGCCGGCCCCGGTAGCGGGTCGGGGCGACCTCGGCGATGTAGGTCGGGGCGATCACCGAGGCGATGCCGATGGCCGCGCCGCCGAGGACGCGCCAGACGGCGAGGTCCCAGGCCGAGAACGGCAGCATCGAGCCGACCGCGCTGACCGCGAACAGCAGCGCGCCCGCCTTCATCACCTTGATGCGGCCGTACCGGTCGGCGAACCGGCCGGCCAGCGCGGCGCCGAGCGCCGAGCCGAGCAGGGCGGACGAGACGATCAGGCCGGTCACGCCGTCGCCGACGCCGAACTTCGCCTGGATGCCGGAGACCGCGCCGTTGATCACCGAGCTGTCGTAGCCGAACAGGAATCCGCCGAGGGCCGCGGCGGCGGTGATGAAGACGACGAATCCGAGGCGGCCGGGCGCGGAGGCCTCGACCGCCCCGGAGGGCTGCTGGGTGACGCTCACGATCTGACTCCTGGTACTCAACTCTGAGCTCGGTAGCCGCGATCGTAACCCTTATTCATTCACTTGTTGTACGCCGGGTCGTTCATCTTTCGCCCCGAGAATTCGTAAGGTGAATTAGCAAATTTCGGAGCGAGCGGGGAGCGGGCGGCGGCGGACCGTTACGCCGGGGAGGACAGCGACAGCCCGAACCGGCCCTCCTGGTCCGTCCACCAGCGGTCCAGCCGCAGGCCGGCGGCCGCCAGCTCCCGCGCCACCCGCTCCCGGCGGAACTTCGCCGACACCTCGGTGCGCAGCTCCTCGCCCGCGTCGAAGTGCACCGGCAGGTCCAGGGCCGGGATCTTGACGGTCTGCGCCCGCAGCGCGCGCAGCCGCATCTCGATCCACTCCCGCTCCGGGTCCCAGAGCGCGACGTGCTCGAAGGCGTCCGGGTCGAAGTCGGCGCCCAGCTCGCGGTTGAGCACGTTGAGCACGTTGCGGTTGAACTCGGCGGTCACCCCGGCGCCGTCGTCGTAGGCGGCGACCAGCACCGCCGGGTCCTTGACCAGGTCGGTGCCGAGCAGCAGGAAGTCGCCGGGATCGAGGGCGGTGCGCAGGCCGCGCAGGAAGGCCGCCCGCTCGTCGGGCAGCAGGTTGCCGAGGGTGCCACCGAGGAAGGCGACCAGGCGGGGGCCGCCGCCCGGGGGCAGGCCGAGCCCGGCCGTGAAGTCGGCGAGCACGCCGTGCACCGCGAGGCCCGGGTACTCGGCGGCGATCGCCGCGCCGGCGCCGGTCAGCGCGCTCTCGCTGACGTCCACCGGGACGTACGTCTCCAGGCTCCCGCCGGTGCGCAGCGCGTCCAGCAGCAGCCGGGTCTTCTCGGAGGAGCCGGAGCCCAGCTCGACCAGGGTGCGGGCCCCGGTGGCGGCGGCGATCTCGCCGGCCCGGGCGGTCAGGATGGCCCGCTCGGCGCGGGTCGGGTAGTACTCGGGCAGCCGGGTGATCTCCTCGAACAGCTCGCTGCCCCGGGCGTCGTAGAACCACTTCGGCGGCAGCCACTTGGGCCGGGAGGTCAGGCCGTGCTGCACGTCGTGGCGCAGGGCGGTGCTGAAGTGGTCGGCGGGCAGCAGTCGGGTGAGTTCGAAGGTGTCCATGACAGCGTGGTTCCTCTGTTCAGAAAATGAAGGGAGAGTTCTGGTTCAGGAGCCGCTCGGGAGCCGGTGCACGGTGACCGCGCCCGCCTCGACCAGCAGCAGCGAGCCGTCCGGGACGGGCGACCAGCCCGGGGAGTCGTCGTACGGCTCGGAGGCCACCACGGTGCCCAGGCCGGGCAGCGCGAGGTGGTACAGGGTGTCGCCCCAGGCGGTGGCGGCGAGCGCGCGGCCGTCACCGAGCAGCAGGTTGAGCCGCGCGGTGGTGTGCGCCGCGACGTCCGCGACGGTGCCCGCCAGCGCCTCGCCGAGGCCGGCCCCGGCACGCAGCCGGTGCAGGGTGAGCGCCCACAGCAGCGCCGAGTCGGTGCGCGCCTCCAGCTCCAGCAGCTCGGCCGGAGGGAGCAGTGCCGCCAGCGCGTCCAGCTTGTCCGGCCAGCCCGCCACCGCGCCGTTGTGGCTGAACAGCCAGCGTCCGGCGGCGAACGGCGCGGCGGCCGCCGCGCCCGCCGCGCAGCCCTCGGTGGCCGAGCGGACGGCCGCCACCAGCGAGCGGGTGCGCAGGACCCGGGCGAGGTCGGCGAAGGCCGCGTCCGCCCAGATCGGCCCGGAGCGCCGGTAGCGGGCCGGCACCTCGTCGCCGTCCGCCCACCAGCCGAGGCCGAAGCCGTCGGCGTTCACCGTGCCGTACCGCTGCTCCCGGGGTGCCCAGGACTGCCGGTGCAGTGCGTGCGGCGGCAGCACCAGCAGCTCCTGCGGTGCCAAGGGCTCGCCCAGGTAGGCGAGGTGACGGCACATCAGGTCGTCTCCGCGTCGCGGGCGGTGCGGAACCCGGCGAAGATCTGCCGCCGGATCGGGTAGTCCCAGTTGCGGAACGTCCCCCGGCAGGCGACCGGCGCCACCGCGAAGCAGCCGCCGCGCAGCACCTTGTACTCGGGCCCGAAGAACACCTCCGAGTACTCCCGGTACGGCCAGGCCCGGAAGCCCGGGTAGGGGCGGAAGTCGCTCGCCGTCCACTCCCACACGTCGCCCATCAACTGCCGCACACCGTAAGGGGACTGGCCGTCCGGGTAGCTGCCGGCCTCGGCCGGGCGCAGGTGGCGCTGGCCGAGGTTGGCCTGCTCGGGGCCGGGCGGGCCGTCGCCCCACGGGTAGCGGCGGGAGCGGCCGGTGGTCGGGTCGTGCCGGGCCGCCTTCTCCCACTCGGCCTCGGTCGGCAGCCGCCGCCCGGCCCACCGGGCGTACGCGTCGGCCTCGTACCAACTGACGTGCAGAACCGGCTCGTTCGCCGGGACGGGCTCCACGCTGCCGAAGCGGCGGCGCAGCCACTGGCCGTCCTCGCGGCGCCAGAACAGCGGGGCGGTCAGGTCGGAGCGCAGCCGGTGCTCCCACCCCTCGGCCGTCCACCAGCGCGGGTCCTGGTAGCCGCCGTCGTCGATGAACCGCTGGTAGGCGGCGTTGGTGACCGGTGCGGTGTCCAGAAAGTAGCCGGGCAGCTCGACGGTGTGCGCCGGGCGCTCGTTGTCCAGCGCCCACGGCTCGGTGTCCGTGCCCATGGTGAACGGGCCTGCGGGGACGAGGACTTCGGCGGGCATCGTGACCGCGTCGGTCGGCGCCGGCGGGGGCGGCGGGGCGGCCAGGGCGGGCTCGCCCAGGCGCAGCTGGTGGGTGATCAGCATCGTCTCGTCGTGCTGCTGCTCGTGCTGGGCGATCATCCCGAAGGCGAAGCCGGCGTCCAGCAGCGGCGCGCCCTCCAGCGGGCTGGCGGCGAGCAGGTCCAGCACCCGGCCGCGCACCTCGTGCGCGTAGGCGCGGGCCTCGGCGGGCGGCAGCAGCGGCAGACTCGGCCGCTCGGCCCGGGGGTGCTGGAAGGCGTCGTACAGCGGGTCGATCTCCGGGTGCATCGGGTCGCGGCCGCCGACGTTGCGCAGCAGCCAGAGCTCTTCCTGGTTGCCGATGTGCGCCAGGTCCCAGACCAGCGGCGACATCAGCGGCGAGTGCTGGGCGGTCAGGTCGCGGTCGTCGACGCAGTCGGTCAGTGCGGCGGTACGGGCGCGGGCGGCCAGCAGCTCGGCGGCGATGGTGTCGCGCAGCGCCTCGGCGTCCGGCGGGGCCGCGTCGCCCGCCGCGCGGTCTGCCGGTGCGGCGGCGGGGGGTCGGACATCGGTCATGATGCGGGCTCCTTCCCGGGAGTGCGGCGGGTGCCGGAGCGCAGCGCGTCCAGCTGGTCGTCGGCGGGGCAGCGGCCGCGCGCGGGGTAGCGCTCGGCGAACTCGGCGACGGCGGCGCGCAGCCGGTCGGCGCCGGGCAGGCGGCCCAGGGCGGCGTCGGCGGCGGCGAAGCAGGCGAGGGCGGCGCGGCGCAGCTCGGGGTCGGCGACGGCCAGGGTGGCGGCGCGGCGCCAGACGTCGGTGCGCGGCGGGCGCGCGCCGGCCGGTCGGCCCGGCGCCGCGGCGGTCGCGCGGGAGCGGGCGGTTCCCGGGGCCGCGGCGGCTTCGAGCGGTTCCAGGGCGGCGAGGGCGGCCTCGGCGGCCACCGGGTCGTCCAGCAGTGCGGTGGTCAGCGCGGCGGGGACGACCCAGCCGTCCCCGGGCTGCGCGTCGATCATCCGCAGCTCCAGGTGGCCGCGCGGGCGCACCGGCGGGAACAGCGTGGTGCGGTGGTAGTCCAAGTCGTCGAGCGTGGGCGGGCGTTCGGCGCCGCCGTGAATCCAGTCGCGGAACGTCAGCCCGGGCGGGGCCGTCCATGCGACGCCCTCCGGCCGCTGGACGCACAGCAGTTGGGCATCCAGCACGTACTGGGCCCAGGCCTCGCGGGGGTCGCCGTGGTCCGGTGCCGGGGCGAGGGTCCGGGTCGGGTCCATCCGGGACCAGACGGTCTGCCGGGTGGACCGGTGGCCGGTCGGCCGGCCGTCCAGCAGTGGGGAGTTGGCGAAGGCGGCGACCAGGACGGGGCCGAGCAGGTGCGTCAGCCGCCAGCGCCGGGCGAGCGCCTGCGGGCCGTCCGCCTCGCCCGCGTCCAGGCACACCTGCACGGAGGCGGTGCCGGTCATCATGATCCGGCCCCACGGGCCGGCGGAGTCGAAGAACCGCTCCATCGCGAGGTAGCGGGGGTGGTCCAGCACCATGCGGCGGGGGCGGGCGAGTGGGTCCGTCCCGGTGCCGGTGAGTCGCAGGCCCCGCGCCGCGAAGGCGGCCCGCAGGGCGGTGAGATCGCGTCGGGTGTCGTCGACGCAGGCCACGAGGCCGGTGGCGGGCGGGGAGCTGAGCTCGACCTGTCCGCCGGGTTCGAGCGTGAGGCGTGAACCGGAGGGGAG
This sequence comes from Kitasatospora sp. NPDC094028, assembly GCF_049543595.1. Taxonomy (NCBI): domain Bacteria; kingdom Bacillati; phylum Actinomycetota; class Actinomycetes; order Kitasatosporales; family Streptomycetaceae; genus Kitasatospora; species Kitasatospora sp. NPDC094028. Next base: position 96,807 of record NZ_JBMVFA010000024.1, read on the forward strand.
CGAGGTGCCGTCCGGGCCGCCGAGCGGCAGCGACTCCAAGGCGGCGTGGACCAGTTCGGGGGGTACGGGCTGGTCCGGACATCGGTCGTCGTGGACGAACCACTCGACCTCGACACCGACCAGCCGGGGCGGCCCGATCTTGAAACAGACGCCCGACACGTGGCTGCGGGCCACGGACTCGGTGAGCGGCGTCACCCCCGCCGGGGGTGGCTGCGCGTTCTGCCGGTCCGGGGGAGTTGCGCGGGAGACGGGTATCACCGGACTCACCATCCTCGGGATCACGAATTGCGGCCCGGTCTACCTTGCCCAGTCTGCTACGGAGCATGCGAGGGCGCTTCGCAAAAATCGCGTGAACGTTCGTTTCCGCAGGTCAGTGGTGATGCGAACGGGTGATTCGGCCGGATCTCAAGGAGATCTCGGGTGGCTTTCGAACGCCTTTCGGGCGGCTTCCGGGAGGGTTCGGTGCGGGGGGCGTGAACGGCGCGGCGGGCGTGCGGCCGGAGGGGGGAACGGGAGTGGGGTACATGTTGGTACGAGGTGAATGCGGGGTGTGGGGGAGGGCGCTGGCGGCCCAGGCGCGGGCCTAGAGCCGTTGCAGCCGGGTCACGACGGTGTCCAGCAGTGGGCCCGGCAGCGCGTAGTTGAGTCGCAGCGAGCCGGCGCCGCCCGGCCCGAACTCCGTTCCCGCGGTGGACTCCAGGCCGCAGCGCTCCAGCAGCGCCCGGCGCGCGTCGGCGGGCGGCAGGCCGAGCGCGGCGGCGTCCAGCCAGAGCAGGTAGGAGGACTGCGGCGCCGAGCGGACGGCCGGGCCGAGCAGGCCGGTCAGCCGGGTGCGGGCGGTGGCGAGGTGGGCGAGCAGGGCGTCCAGCCACGGGCCCCCCTCGGCCAGCGCGGCCCGCTGCGTCGTCTGCTCCAGCAGGCCGCCCTCCCAGAGGCCGTAGCCGGACAGTTCCTCGGCGAACGCCGTGCGCAGCCGAGGATCCGGGACGAGGGCGAAACTGCTGGGCACGCCGGAGCAGTTGAAGGTCTTGCCGACCGAGTTCAGGGTGACGGTGCGGTGCCGCAGGGCCGGGTCGACGGTGGTGACGGCGACGGGATGCGCGTGGCCGGGGTGGGTGAGGTCGCCGTGGACCTCGTCCGAGACCAGCACGGCGCCGGCCTGCGCCGCCCGCTCGGCGAGTGCGCGCAGCTCCTCGGCCGGCCACACCCGGGCGGAGGGGTTGTGCGGGCTGCTGAGCAGCACGGCGGCGGTGGGGCGGGGGATCGGGCCGCCGGGGAACCGGTAGCCGTCCGGGCCGAGCGGGAGCGGCAGTTCCCGGTACGGGAAGCGGGCGGCGCGGCACAGCTGGGCGAAGCCGCCCCACTCCGGCGTTGCGAAGGCGACCGGGGCCTGCGCGGGTGCGCCCTCCTGGCGTCGCACGGTCTCCAGGAGGATGCGCAGTGCCGTGCGCGGGCCGCAGGGCAGCAGCAGGACCCAGTCGGGGTCGACTTCGGTGCCGTGCCGGGCGCGGTACCAGCGGGCGACCAGTTCCCGCCCGCCCGGGTCGCACACCGTGTACCCGTACGCCCGGTGCCGGGCCCGCTGCTCCAGCGCCGCGGCGACGGCGGGCGGGCCGGGCAGGTCCATGTCCGCCAGCCCCATCGGGATCACCCCGGGGGCGGTGGCCCGGGCCCACTTGCTGCTGCCGGTGCCGCTGCGGTCGAAGGGGGCGTGGAAGCCGAAGTCGAAGCCGAAGTCGGGGGCGGTGCCCGGGGTGGCGGTGGGCATCGGGCGGGACCTCCCGGGGGCGGGGGACGGACGGTGAGGAGTGGGGGCGGGCGGGGGCGGGCGGAGCCCGGCTGACGGCTGACAGATGACAACTTTCAGATTTCAGATGTTGAAATCTGTCGGTTGAAAGTCGTCATCTGTCAGCCGTCGCCGGCTCGTGCCAGGTAGGCCTCCAGCCCCCGCCGGCCGCGGTACATCATCACCGCGTGGTTGGCCCGGAACAGCGGGTGCAGCGGTAGGGCGAGGCGGCGCAGCAGGGCCTTGCCGGGCCGGGCGTCCTCCTCGAACAGCACCAGGCTCCCGGCGCCGCCGGACCGCCCGGACGGGTCCGGCGTGACGGTGAACCGTGCCCAGCCGTCGAGGTCGCCCCGCATGACCGCCTCCAGCACCCCGGCGTGCGGGTCGTGCAGCCGAGTCTCCAGGCCGATCACCAGCCGGTACGGCAGCAGCGCCCGCACCACGACGTCCCCGGACTGCGCGCCGGTCCGCCGGATCTCCCGCACCTCAGGCCACCACAGTGGGTAGCCGTGCACGTCCTCCAGTGCCGCGTACACCGCGGCCGGCGGCGCCGTGAGGCGCCACACGCCCCGGAAGCGGTAGTGGTTGGGATCCACGTGCTCAGCCTAGCGACGCGCCGGGTGCCCGCGGGCGGCTTCCGGGCCCACTCCGTTCGGGTGGGTGCGGTGAACGCTCCGTGAACATCGACGGCCAGGAGGCGGGCACTCCGCTTGCACCCGTTCGGGGTGCAAGGGAGGATCTTGCGTGCTTGTAGTCTCAGCTGTCACAGCGGTGGCAGTCGGGCGCCGCACCCCGGGACCGGGACCGCGGGCAGAACTGGAACACAGAGGCAACCGGACTGCAGGCGGAACCGGAGTGAAGGAGTCACAGGCATGCGGCGACCGAGCTGGGTACCGGAAGGTACGGACCTGGACAAACCGAACGCCGCGCGGGTCTACGACTACTACCTGGGGGGCTCCCACAACTTCGAGGTCGACCGGGAGATGGCCCGCAAGGCGCTCGCCCTGTGGCCGGAGCTGCCGCAGATCATGCGCTCCAACCGGGCCTTCCTGCGCCGCGCCGTGAGCTTCCTCGCCGAGCACCGCGTCAGCCGCTTCCTGGACATCGGCTCCGGCATCCCGACCTTCGGCGCGGTGCACGAGATCGCCCGCGGGATCCGACCCGAGGCGAAGGTCGTCTACGTCGACCGAGACCCGGTCGCCGTCGCGCACAGCCGCCTGCTGCTCGCCGAGGACCCGGCCAGCTCCGTCGTCCAGGCCGACGTGCGCGACGTCGCGGACCTGCTCGCCCGCCCCGAGGTGGTCGAGCTGCTCGCGGAGGGCGAGCCGGTGGCCGTCCTACTGGTGGCCGTCGCCCACTTCGTCAGCGACGACGAGGACCCGTGGAAGCTGATCGGCACGATCCGTGACGTGCTCCCGCCGGGCAGCGCGCTGGTCCTCTCGCACGCCTCCCTGGAGGGCCGCCCGGACCAGGCCGAGGACCACCAGCGGCTCTACCGGATGACTCCGACCCCGCTGACCATGCGCACCCACGAGCAGATCACCGAGATGTTCGCCGGCTTCGAGCTGGTCGAGCCCGGCGTCGTCTACCTGCCGCAGTGGCGCCCGGACCAGCCCGAGTCGGTCGGCGAGAACCCCGAGCGGATGGTCGGGGTGGCGGGCGTGGGGTTCCGCCCTTGAACGTCCGGAACGGGCGAGGCGACGCCGGAGGCCGCGCGACCCGCGCGACGGCCCCCGGCCGATCCCGTGCTCGCTTCCGTACCGCCGCCGGCGGGCGTGTCGCCGAAAGTGTGCGTGTCGCCGCATGTGGACCTGTCGCCGGAAGAACTCCTGTCGACGCTAGAAACGCCGCAGCCCGCACCGGCACCGGCACCAGCACCCGCACCGGCACCGACGCCCACCGCGGCGCCCGGGCCCGTACCGGAGCGTTCGCATGAACGGGAGGCCCACCCCGGTGCCCGGCAGCGCCGAGCGGTTCCACGAGGACTGGGCCCGGCTGCTCTCCGCCGACCACGGCATCGCCATCCACCCCGAACTGCTCGGCCGCCTGGTCATGCGCACCGCCGCGCTGCTCCACCGCGCCCAGCTCGACGAGCCGTTCGAGCCCCGGCTGGCCGCGCAGGCCGGCGCGGAACTGGTCGACGCGCACTTCACCGACCCCGTACTGCTCGCCCGCGCGGTCGAACTGCTCCAGGCGCAGCCCGTTCCGGACGACCGCGGTCCCGCCCTGACCGGCGCCTTCGCCGCCGGCTGGGCGGCCGCCCTGCGCGAGCGCACCCTGCGCGAGCAGGAGGCCATCCGCACCGCCGCCGACGCCGCCCGCAAGGAGGCCGAACGCGCGCTGCGCGCCTCCGAGGCCCGCTTCCGAGCCCTGTTCGAGAGCGCCGCGATCGGCATCGGCATCGGCGACACCGACGGCAACATCATGGCCGTCAACAAGGCCCTCCAGGACCTGTTCGGCGCCGGCCCCGCGGACATGATCGGCCGCCGGGTCGGCGACCTCGTCCACCCCGAGGACACCCCGGGCGTCTGGGAGGCGTACGAGGAACTGATCAGCGGCAAGCGGGAGTACTTCCAGTTCGACAAGCCGTACTACCGCCAGGACGGCGAGGTGATCTGGACCCACCTGACCGTCTCGCTGATCCGCGACGACGACGGCACCCCGCAGTACCAGGTCGCGATGCTGGAGGACGTCACCGACCGCTACCGGCTTCAGGAGCGGCTGCGCCACCAGGCCACCCACGACCCGCTGACCGGCCTGCCCAACCGCGCCGCCTTCTTCGAGCGGCTGGAGAAGCTGTTCGAGGACCCGGCGCCGGGGGCCCGGTTCGGCCTCTGCTACGTCGACCTCGACGGCTTCAAGGTGGTCAACGACAGCCTCGGCCACGACATGGGCGACGAGCTGCTGGCCGCCGTCGCCGACCGGCTGAAGACCGCGCTGACCCCGCTCGGCCACCTGGTGGCCCGGCTCGGCGGCGACGAGTTCGTCGTCCTGCTGGAGAAGTGCCGGGGCGAGCAGGAGGCGGTGGCCGCCGCCAAGACGGTGCTCAAGGCGCTGGCCGGGCCGGTGCTGATCGGCGACCACAAGCTCGCCGTGGGCGCGAGCGTCGGTGTGCTGGAGCGCCGGGTGTCCACCACCACCCCGGGCGCGGCCGTACGGGCCGCCGACCTGACGCTCTACCGCGCCAAGGAGGCCGGCCGCGGCCGCTGGACGCTGTTCGACCCCAAGGAGAACGCCCGCGCGGTCAACCGCTACGCGGTGTCGGTGCGGATGCCGGCCGCCCTCGACCGCGGCGAGTTCTTCATCGACTACCAGCCGCTCTACCGGCTCGCGGACGGCCGGATGGCCGCCGTCGAGGCGCTGGTGCGCTGGCGCCACCCGCAGCTCGGCGTGCTCGGCCCGGACGAGTTCGTCACCACCGCCGAGGAGACCGGGCTGATCATGCCGCTCGGCCGCTGGGTGCTGGAGCAGGCCTGCGGCCAGGCCGCCGAGTGGATCAAGCAGTACGGCGACGCCGCACCGCAGTTGAACGTCAACCTGGCGGTCCGGCAGGCGCGCAGCGCCGCCCTGGTCACCGACCTCGCCCGGATCCTCGACAGCACCGGCCTGGACCCGGCCCGGCTCCAGCTGGAGATCACCGAGTCGACGGTGGTCGGCCCCGAGGACGAGGCGCTGCGCACCCTGCACGGGCTGGTCGACCTCGGGGTGGCGCTGGCCGTGGACGACTTCGGCACCGGCTGGTCCAACCTCGCCTACCTGCGGGACCTGCCCGTCTCCGGCCTGAAGATCGCCGGTTCGTTCGTCGGTGACCTGCACGACCCTGCGAAGGACGAGGCCACCGGCTGGCGGATCGTCAGCGGCCTGGTGTCGATGGCGCACGCGCTCGGGCTGACCGTCACCGCCGAGGGCGTGGAGACCCTCAAGGACGCGGAGCGGCTGCGGACCATCGGCTGCGACTGGGCGCAGGGCTGGCACTTCGGCCGCCCGGTGCGGCCGGCCGAGATCGCCCGGCGGATCGTCGAGGAGCCGGGCGGCCGCCCGGTCGGGGCGGACTGAGCCGGGCCGACCGGCCGGGGCGGCGCCGACCCCGGGTGTCTCGATCTTGGTCCGGGCCGGGCCGTCTATGCTGCGTCGCTATGACGACGCCACCCGACGACTCCATCCGGCCGTTCCGCATCGACGTCCCGGACGAGGACCTGGACGACCTGCGCCGGCGGCTCGACCGGACCAGGTGGCCGGACGAACTGCCGGGCGCCGGCTGGGAGTACGGCGTCCCGCGCGGCCACCTGAAGGAGCTCGTGCACCACTGGCGCCACGGGTACGACTGGCGGGCGGCCGAGGCCCGGCTGAACCGGTGGCCGCAGTTCATGACCACGATCGACGGCGCCGACGTCCACTTCGCCCACATCCGTTCCCCGGAGCCGGACGCCACGCCGCTGCTCGTCACGCACGGATGGCCGGGCTCCATCGTGGAGTTCGAGCACATCGTCGGCCCGCTCACCGAGCCGGTGGCGCACGGCGGCGAGCGCGCCGACGCCTTCCACCTCGTGCTGCCGAGCATCCCCGGCTTCGGCTTCTCCGGCCCCACCCGCGACACCGGCTGGGAGTACCGGCGCGTCGCGGCCGCGTTCGCCGAGCTGATGCGGCGCCTCGGCTACCCGAACTACGGTGTCCAGGGCGGCGACTGGGGATCGGCCGTCTCCCGCGAACTCGGGCGCACCCGCCCCGGGCAGGTGATCGGTGTCCACCTGAACCTGATCCCCGGCGCCGCGGCGGCCGCCGAACCCACCGAGGACGAGCTTGCCGCGCTCGGCCCCGCCGAACGCGAACGCACCCTCGCCTCCTGGGAACGGACCAAGGCCTGGAACCGCGACAAGCAGGGCTACGCCGACATCCAGGCCACCCGCCCGCAGACCCTCGCCTACGCCCTCACCGACTCGCCGGTCGGCCAACTCGCCTGGATCGCCGAGAAGTTCCAGGAGTGGAGCGACACCCGCGACCACCCGCACGGCGCCGTCGACCGGGACCACCTGCTCACCAACGTCATGCTGTACTGGCTGACCGGCACCGCCGGGTCCTCCGCCCGCCTCTACTACGAGCGGGCCCACGCCGACTACTGGGGCGCGCCACCGGAGCCGTCCGCCGCCCCGACCGCGTTCGCGGCCTTCCCCGAGGAGAACTTCCTCGTGCTGCGCCACATCGCCGAGCGCAGCAACAACATCGTCCGGTGGACGGAGTTCGACCGCGGCGGGCACTTCGCCGCGATGGAGCAGCCCGAGCTGCTGGTCGGCGACATCCGGGCGTTCTTCCGCGACCTCGGCTCCGCCGCCTGACGGCCACCCGACCGCAGCGGGCACGGATCGTCGGGTGGGGCGGGGGTCGCTCTTCCTACGGTGGAGATCAGTAAGGGAAGGACGGGGCAAGCGTGTTGGAGCACCTCAACCGGGCGATGGACGACATCGAACGGCGACTGGACGGCGAGGTCGACGTGGCCGAGCTGGCGCGCGTCGCGATGACGTCGGAGTACCACTTCCGGCGGCTGTTCTCGATGCTCGCCGGAATGCCGCTGTCGGAGTACGTCCGGCGCCGGCGGCTGACCGTCGCCGGCGCCGAAGTCCTCGACGGCGAGCAGACCTTGCTCGACATCGCGGTCCGGTACGGCTACACCTCGGGGGAGGCGTTCGCCCGGGCGTTCCGGGCGATGCACGGCGTCGGCCCGGGCGAGGCCCGGCGTCACGGCGCGGCGCTCGTCTCCCAGCCCCGGATGTCCTTCCGACTCGTCGTGGAAGGAAGCAGCAGTATGGAATACCGAATCGTCGAGAAGCCGGACTTCCGCGTCGTCGGGAAGAAGGCGCGGGTGCCGCTCATCTACCGGGGCGTCAACCCGCACATCGCCGAGTTCATCAAGGGGATCGGCGCGGAGACCGTCGAGCGGATCAACGCGCTGACGGGCAAGGATCCGCTCGGCATCGTTTCGGTGAGCGACGACTTCTCGCCGGGCCGGGAGGAGGGCTCCGAACTCGACTACTGGCACGCGGTGGTGGCGCGCGAGGACGCCGTCGTCCCGGACGACCTGGACGTCCTGCCCGTCCCGGCCGGGACGTGGGCGATCTTCACCAACGCCGGGCCGTTCCCGCAGGCCCTGCAGGAGATGTGGGGGGACGTGTACGGCCAGTGGTTCCCGTCGAACCCGTACGAGTCCCGGCCGGGTCCGGAGATTCTGGTGGTCCGCCTCGTTCCGGGCACGGGGGACGCGAACGCCGAGCTGTGGATCCCGGTGCTGCGGACGGCCCGCTGACCGGCGAAGGGGTGGCGGGTTCCGCGATGGCAGCGAACAGCTGACAGCGAACAGATGACAGGTGACAGGAAACAGATGACAGATTTCAACATCTGAACGCTGAAATCTGAAAGTTGTCCGCTGTCATCCCGCCGCTGCCATCCCTCCGACCGCCAGCGCCCCCGCCGCCGTCCGCCGACCCCGTTCGGCCCAGCAGCGCCCGCCGCCGCCCATCCCCGCCCCGCATGCTGGGGCGCGGGCGGGCGGCGCGACGGCCGCGTCCGAGGGCCCAGCGGAAGGCAGCAGCGATGAAGCAGACCTCGGTGACCACCAACGGCCCCTGCTGGGTCGAGCTGGGCACCTCCGACCCGGCCGCCGCCAAGGCGTTCTACGGCGAGCTGTTCGGCTGGCGCGCCGACACCGACGTGCGCCCCGAGGCCGGCGGCTACACCCAGATGCACCTCGGCGACGCCCCGGCGGCCGCCGTCACCCCGCTGTACGCGCCGAAGCAGCCCACGGCCTGGACGGTGTCCTTCGCGGTCACCGACGCCGACGACACCGCGGCGCGGATCAAGGACGGCGGCGGCGCGCTGTTGATGGAGCCCGCAGACGTGTTCGACCTCGGCCGCTTCGCGGTGGCCGCCGACCCGTCCGGCGCGGTCTTCACGCTCTGGCAGGCCCGGGCGTTCCCGGGCGCCGGGGTGTTCAACGCCCCCGGCTCGCTCGGCTGGGTCGAACTGCTCACCCGCGACCCGGGCGGTGCGATCGCCTTCTACCCGGCCGTCTTCGGCTGGTCCGTCGCCAGGTCCGAGCACTACACCCAGTGGGGCCTGGCCGGGCAGGACTTCGGCGGCATGCTGGTGATGGGCGAGAACTTCCCGGCCGAGGTGCCGCCGCACTGGCTGCCGTACTTCTCGGTCGCCGACGTCGACAACACGGTCGAGCGGGCGGTCGCCCTCGGCGCGGACGTGCTGATGCCCGCCTACTCCATGCCGGGCGGCCGGCGGATCGCCGTGCTGCGCGATGCCCAGGGTGCCGCGTTCGGCGTCTACAGCGCCGGTGCGGGCGGCTGAGGCGGCTGCGGCGGCCGAGCCGAGCGCCGCGCGGCCCGGGCGCGCCGGCCGCCCACCGCCGCGCCGGCCGTGACCAGCAGCGCGCCGAGGGGCACCACGTCACCGATCAGGTCGTACCAGGTCCGCGTGCCGGGCGCGGTGAGCGGCAGCCGGACGGTCAGCGCGCCGGTGGCGTCGGTGCCGAGCCGGGCGAGCTCCCGGCCCTGCGCGTCGAAGGCCGCCGACACGCCGGTCAGCGAGGCCTGCACGGCCGGGCGGCCGGTCTCGGCGGCCCGGATCGCCGCCAGCGAGACGTGCTGCTCGGGCGCCCAGGTGCGCTGGAACGTCGAGGTCGAGGACTGGTACACCAGCACCCGGGCGCCGTCCCGGGCGGCGGTGCGGGCCATGTCCGGGAACGCGGACTCGAAGCAGATCAGCGCGCCGACCGGCAGCGGCCGGCCCGAGCGGTCGGTCGCCGCGAGCAGGTGGAAGGCGGTGCCGGGCGCCCGGTTCTCGCCCGCCGCCCGGCTGACCCCGGCGATCCAGCCGAGCGCCGGCCGCATCGGGATGTACTCGCCGAACGGCACCAGCCGGATCTTGCGGTAGCGGTCCACCACGCCGCCCGGCGCGACGAGCACCGCGTCCTTGGAGATCCGCCCGTCCGCCTTGCGCGCGTCCTCCCCGGCCAGCAGCTGCGCGCCGGTGGTGGCGGCGAGCCCGCGCAGCCGGTCGAGCGCGGCCGGGTCGTGGTCCAGGTCGGCGGTGGTGCTGCTCTCGCCCCAGACGATCAGGTCCACGGGCCGCCCGACCAGCGCCTCGGTGGTCCGGGCGCTCGCCTCGAAGCGCTCCTGCGGGTCCTCCACGATGCCCGGCTGCACCAGCGCGACCGTCACCGCCCCGTCCCGCACCGGCGCCTCGCGCAGCGCGAACAGCAGCGGCCCGGCCGCGAGCACCAGGAGGGCGCTCAGCGCGGCGACGGCCCGCGGCCGCCAGTGCACCGCGGTCAGCAGCACCAGCACCCCGGTGTTGACGGCCGCGACGGCGGCGCTGACCAGCCAGATGCCGCCCGCGGAGGCCAGCGCCAGGACGGCCGGGTGCTGCCACTGGGTGGCGCCGAGCAGCGCCCACGGCCCGCCGAGCGCGTGCCAGGACCGCGCGTACTCGGTGGTGACCCACACCGCGGGGACGACCAGCAGGGCCAGCAGCGCCCGCCGGGTGGTCAGCGGCGGCCGCAGCAGCCGGTGCACGGCGTACCCGAGGCCGCCCTGCAGGGCCCCGAACAGGGCGGCGAGCACCGGCAATCCGGGGCCGATGGACGGCACCAGCCAGTACATCGCGGTCAGGATGAACCCGGCGCCGAACCACCAGCCGCGCACCGCCGCCTCCCGTGCCGAGGGCGCCCGCTGCATCAGCAGCAGCCCGGGCACGAGCGCGATCCACGCCAGCCAGGCCTGCCCGGCGGCCGGGAAGGCCAGCACCGGCACGGCCCCGCACGCCAGCGCCCCCACCCGCCCCCGGTACCGGTGCGGCGCGCGCGGCGCCCGGTCGTCGGCGGTGGTCGTGCTCAGGTCTGGGCTGGCGGTACCGGTGCGGCGCGACATGACCCGTATTGTCCGCTTGGGCCGCGATCGGTGCCAGACGGCTGCACACGGGGTTGACGCCGGTCGTCGGAACGACCGGTACCACCTGCGCCGACCGCGGGCCGGTCCGGCCGGGCGCGGCGGCCACCGGTGACACCACCGGCGGCCGCCGTCCGGCGTCGGCCGGTCAGCCCTCGTCGCCCTCCAGGTCGCCCTCGGTCTCCAGGAACGCCGCCTGCAGCTGCTCGATCAGCGCCGGGTCCGGCTTCTCCCACAGGCCGCGGCCGGCCGCTTCGAGCAGCCGCTCGCTGATGCCGTGCAGCGCCCAGGGGTTGGCGCCGGCCAGGAACTCCCGGTTGACCGGGTCGAGGACGTACTCCTGGGTCAGCTTCTCGTACATCCAGTCCGCGACCACGCCCGTGGTGGCGTCGTAGCCGAACAGGTAGTCGACGGTCGCGGCCATCTCGAAGGCGCCCTTGTAACCGTGGCGGCGCATCGCCTCGATCCAGCGCGGGTTGACGACCCGGGCGCGGAAGACGCGGGCGGCCTCCTCGGTCAGGGTCCGCGTCCGGACGGTCTCCGGGCGGGTGGAGTCGCCGATGTAGGCGGTCGGTGCCTTGCCGGTGAGGGCGCGGACGGTGGCCACCATGCCGCCGTGGTACTGGAAGTAGTCGTCCGAGTCGGCGATGTCGTGCTCGCGGGTGTCGGTGTTCTTCGCGGCGACGGTGATCCGCTTGTACGCGGTCTCCATCTCCTCGCGCGCCGGGCGGCCGTCCAGCCCGCGCCCGTACGCGTAGCCGCCCCACACGGTGTAGACCTCGGCGAGGTCGGCGTCGGTGCGCCAGTCGCGGCTGTCGATCAGCTGGAGCAGGCCGGCGCCGTAGGTGCCCGGGCGGGAGCCGAAGACGCGGACGGTGGCCTTGCGCTCGTCGCCGTGCACGGCCAGGTCGGCCTGCACGTGCGCGCGGACGAAGTTGTCCGCCTCGGCCTCCTCCTGGGCGGCGGCCAGGCGCACCGCGTCGTCCAGCAGCGCGACCACGTGCGGGAAGGCGTCCCGGAAGAAGCCGGAGATGCGCAGCGTCACGTCGATGCGCGGGCGGCCCAGCTCGGCCGGCGGGATCGGCTCCAGGCCGGTGACCCGGCGCGAGGCCTCGTCCCAGACGGGGCGCACGCCGAGCAGCGCGAACGCCTCGGCGATGTCGTCGCCGGCGGTGCGCATCGCGCTGGTGCCCCAGAGCGAGAGCCCGACCGAGGGCGGGAACGCGCCGTCGTTGTCGGCCCGGTAGCGGTCGACCAGCGAGGCGGCGAGGGCCTGGCCGGTCTCCCAGGCGAGCTTGCTGGGGACGGCCTTCGGGTCGACGGAGTAGAAGTTGCGGCCGGTCGGCAGCACGTTGACCAGGCCGCGCAGCGGCGAGCCGGAGGGGCCGGCCGGGACGAAGCCGCCCCGGAGGGCGTGCAGCACGGCGTCCAGTTCGTCGGTGGTGGCGGCCAGGCGGGGCACGACCTGGGTGGCGGCGAAGGCCAGCACCTCGCGGACGGCCGGCCGGACGGCGTCCGGCAGTTCGGCGGTGACCTTCTCGACGGCCTCGGGTGCCCAGTCCTGGGCCTCCATGGCCTCGACCAGGGCGCGGGCCTGTGCCTCGGCGGCGTCGGTGGCGCCCAGGGTGAGGGCGGCCTCGTCCAGGCCGAGCGCCTCGCGCAGGCCGGGCAGGGCGCTGACGCCGCCCCAGATCTGGCGGGCGCGCAGGATGGCGAGCACGATGTTGACCCGGTCGGTGCCGGTCGGGGCCTGGCCGAGGACGTGCAGGCCGTCGCGGATCTGGGCGTCCTTGACCTCGCAGAGCCAGCCGTCGACGTGCAGCAGGAAGTCGTCGAAGCCGTCGTCCTCGGGGCGCTCGTCGAGGCCGAGGTCGTGGTCGAGCTTGGCGGCCTGGATGAGGGTCCAGATCTGGGCGCGGATGGCGGGCAGCTTGGCCGGGTCCATCGCCGCGATGTTGGAGTGCTCGTCGAGGAGTTGCTCCAGGCGCGCGATGTCGCCGTAGGAGTCGGCGCGGGCCATCGGTGGCACCAGGTGGTCGACCAGGGTGGCGTGGGCGCGGCGCTTGGCCTGGGTGCCCTCGCCGGGGTCGTTGACGAGGAAGGGGTAGATCAGCGGCAGGTTGCCGAGGACGGCGTCCGGGCCGCACTCGGCGGACAGCGCGGCGGTCTTGCCGGGCAGCCACTCCAGGTTGCCGTGCTTGCCGAGGTGGATGACGGCGTGGGCGCCGAAGCCACCGTCCGCCTGCGCGGCCTCGATCCAGCGGTACGCGGCCAGGTAGTGGTGGCTCGGCGGCAGGTCGGGGTCGTGGTAGATGGCGACCGGGTTCTCGCCGAAGCCGCGCGGCGGCTGGATGAGGACGAGCAGGTTCCCGGAGCGGATCGCGGCGAGCACGATGTCGCCGTCCGGGTTCTGCGAGCGGTCGACGTACAGCTCGCCGGGGGCCGGGCCCCAGTGCTCCTCGACCTGCTCGCGCAGGCCCTGCGGGAGGGTGGCGTACCAGCGGCGGTAGTCGGCGGCGGGGATGCGGACCGGGTTGCGGGCCAGCTGGTCCTCGGTCAGCCAGTCCTGGTCGTAGCCGCCGGCGGCGATCAGCGCGTGGATGATCGCGTCGCCCTCGTGGCCGCCGTCCTCGTCGTGGAACGAAGGAAGGTCGTCCCCGAGGTCCATGCCCTCCGCGCGCAGCCGCTCCAGCAGGCGCACGGCGCTGGCCGGGGTGTCCAGGCCGACCGCGTTGCCGACCCGGGCGTGCTTGGTCGGGTACGCGGACAGGACGAGCGCGAGGCGGCGCTCGGCGGCGGGGACGTGGCGCAGCCGGGCGTGGCTGACGGCGGTTCCGGCGACGCGGGCGGCGCGCTCCGGGTCGGCGGCGTAGACGGTCAGGCCGTCCTCGTCGAGCTCCTTGAAGGAGAACGGGACGGAGATCAGGCGGCCGTCGAACTCGGGCACGGCGACCTGGGTGGCGGTGTCCAGCGGGGACAGGCCGTCGTCGCTGGCCTCCCACTGGGCGCGCGACCAGGTCAGGCACAGGGCCTGCAGGATCGGCCGGTCCAGGGCGGCGAGCGCGCCCGCGTCCCAGGCCTCCTCGTCGCCGCCGGCCTGCGCGTCGGCCGGGCGGGTGCCGCCGGCGGCGAGCACGGTGGTGACGATCGCGTCGGCTTCGCCGAGCGCGGCCAGCAGTTCGGGCTCGGCGCCGCGCAGCGAGGCGCAGTAGTACGCGCGGGCCTGCGCGCCCTGGTCCTCGATCGCCCGGCAGAGCGTCTCCACGAAGGCGGTGTTGCCGCTCATGTGGTGGGCGCGGTAGTACAGCACCGCGATGGTCGGGCCGTCGCTACTGCGGTCATTGTCGCTGTGGGCTTCGCGCTCCAGCGGCCCCCAGGCGGGTGCGGAGGCGGGCGGGGCGAAGCCGTGGCCGGTCAGCAGCACCGTGTCGGAGAGGAAGGCGCCCAGCTCGGCGAGGTTGGCCGCGCCGCCGTGGGCGAGGTAGGCGTGGGCCTCGGCGGCGATGCCGGCCGGGACGGTGGACAGCTCCATCAGCTGGGCGTCGGGGGCCTGTTCGCCGGTCAGCACGACGACCGGGCGGGGGCCGGCCAGCAGCGCGTCCAGGCCCTCCTGCCAGGCGCGGCGCCCGCCGAGCAGGCGGACCACGACGAGTTCGGTGCCCTCCAGCAGCGCCGGCAGCTCCTCGGCGGTCAGCCGGGCCGGGTTGCCGAGCCGGTAGGGGACCGGTCCGGTCGAGGCGCGGGCGCTCAGCAGGTCGGTGTCGGACGTCGACAGCAGCAGGATCATGCGAAGGCCCTCCCGGCCTCGTCGGTGGCCGGGTCGGCCAGGGTGGCCGGGTTGGCCTGGGTGGCCGGGGTGGCCGTGGTGGTGGCCGGGGACACGGGCGCGGGCATGCGACAGCGCTGGTGCATGACTGCCTTCCTCGGGGTCCGCGCCCCGGGCCGGTGGAGGACGGCAGGAGTTCCTGGCTCCCGCGGTCGACCGGCTCCCCGGTGCGCCGCGGTCACAGTGGCGGGACCGCACCGGGTTCGCACCGGTTTCCTCCCCTGCGCCGTCGCTGGCGTCGGGCGGTCCGCCAGGACCGCCCGGCAGCATCGTACGGGGTACGACTGACCTGCGGGAGAGCGGCAGGTGGCAGGACCGGTGGCGCGGGCGTCGGTGGGAGCGCGGGCGGGTGCGGGCACGGGTGCCGGGCGGGTACGGGGCGGGTGGCGGGTGGGTGCCGGGCGGTCCGGGAATGTGATGCAGCGGACTGAGGCAACCGATCGGATCATCTGTATGCTCGCCGCCATGCCACCGACTCCCGACGCCGCCGCGCCGGGCGCCGCGGCGTCCGACCGGGGGGTGCCAGACCGGGGGCGCGCGGACGCCTGCCCCGGTGCGCTGCGCCTGCACGCCGCCGACGACGGCGCCCTCGCCCGCATCCGGCTGCCCGGCGGGCTCCTGACGGGCCGTCAGGCGCTCGCGCTGGTCGAAGCGGCCGAGGCCCTGGGTGACGGCGAGCTGGAGACCACCTCGCGCGGCAACGTCCAGCTGCGCGGCCTGGGTTCGCACTGCGCGGCCGAACTCGCCGACCGGCTGCGGGCGGTGGGCCTGCTGCCCTCGGACACCCACGAGCGGGTGCGCAACATCGTCGCCTCGCCGCTGGCCGGCCTGCCCGGCTCCGGCGGCGCCGATCTGCGGGCCTGGGTACGGGAACTGGACGCGCGACTGTGCGCGAGCGACTGGGCGGCCGGGCTCTCCGGCAAGTTCCTGTTCGCGCTGGACGACGGGCGGGGCGACGTCGCCGCGCTCGACGCCGATGTGACGTTGATCGCAGGCTCGGACGCCGGTGCTTCTGATGTACCGGGCGCCCCGGGTGCCCCGGCGGCAGTCGCCCGGCCCGCGCTGCTGCGCCTCGGGCGCGCCGCGTACGGGGAGCCGGTCGCGCCCGGGCAGGAGGTGACGGCCGTCCTGGACGCCGCCCGCGCCTTCCTGCAGTCGCTGCGCGCCGCCGGCCTGAAGGCCTGGCACGTGCGCGAGGTGCCCGACCAGGTGCGCGACCTGCTGCCGTCCGGCACCGTGGAACTGCCCCCGTTCGCCGGTGCGGCGCCCGCCGTGGGCGCACTGCCCGGCGCACTCTCGGTGGGCCTGCGCTTCGGCCGCGCGAGCGCCGCCCAGTGGCGCGCGCTCGTCGCCGCCTCGGCGGGCGAAATCCGGCTGACCCCCTGGCGCGGCGTGGTGCTGCCCGGCGCCCCGGCCGACCGGCTGCCCGCGCTGGCGGCGGCCGGCTTCCGCACCGAGCCGGGCTCGGCCTGGGAGCGGGCCACCGCCTGCACCGGGCTGCCGGGCTGCGCCAGGTCGCTCGCCGACGTCCGGGCGGACGCGGCGCGCGCGCTGGACTCGGGAGCGGGCGCCGGCGTGCGACCGGTGCCCGAGCCCGGGGCGGGACCGGGGGCGCAATCCGGACCGGGCCCGCTGCCGGTGCACTGGTCCGGCTGTGAACGGCGCTGCGGCCACCCGGCCGGGCGGTGGGTGGACGTGCTCGCCACGGGGCACGGCTACCGGGTGACGGTCAACGGGCCGGCGACGACCGCGGGCCCTTCCGTGGACGTGACGAACGAGCAGACGGCCGAGGCGGTCGCCGCGGCCAGGAGGACCACGAAGTGATCGAGTACGAGAAGGACGGCGCGTCCATCTACCGCCAGTCCTTTGCCACCATCCGGGCGGAGGCCGACCTGGCCGCCCTTCCGGCGGACGTCTCCCAGGTCGCGGTGCGGATGATCCACGCCTGCGGCATGGTCGACCTGGTCGAGGACCTGGTGTACTCGCCCGGCGTGGTCGCCTCCGCGCGCGCCGCCCTGCACGCCGGGGCGCCGATCCTGTGCGACGTCAACATGGTGGCCAGCGGCGTGACCCGCAAGCGGCTGCCCGCCGACAACGAGGTGATCTGCACCCTCACCGACCCGTCGGTGCCCGAACTCGCCCGCGCCATGGGCAACACCCGCAGCGCCGCCGCCATGGAGCTGTGGCTGCCGCGGCTGGAGGGCGCCGTGGTGGCGGTCGGCAACGCGCCGACCTCGCTGTTCCGGCTGCTGGAGATGATCGAGGCGGGCGCGCCGCGCCCGGCCGCGGTGATCGGGGTCCCGGTCGGCTTCATCGGCGCCGCCGAGTCCAAGCAGGCCCTGGCCGAGCACCCGTCCGGCCTGGAGCACCTGGTGGTGCGCGGCCGGCGCGGCGGCAGCGCGATGGCCGCCGCGGCGATCAACGCGATTGCGAGCGAAGTGGAATGACGGAGCCTCAAAACGCGGACACCGGGCGGCTGTACGGGGTCGGGCTCGGCCCGGGCGACCCGTCGCTGGTGACCGTCCGCGCCGCCGAACTCATCGGCAAGGCCGACGTGGTGGCCTACCACAGCGCCCGGCACGGCCGGTCCATCGCGCGCTCGATCGCCGAACGCTACCTGACGGGTGGCCAGATCGAGGAGAAGCTGGTCTACCCGCTCACCGTCGAGAGCACCGACCACCCGGGCGGCTACCGGGGCGCGCTCGACGACTTCTACGCGGAGGCCGCCGACCGGCTCGCCGCCCACCTGGACGCCGGGCGCGACGTCGTCATCCTCGCCGAGGGCGACCCGCTCTTCTACGGCTCCTACCAGCACATGCACAAGCGGCTCGCGCACCGTTACCCGACCGAGGTGGTGCCCGGGGTGACCTCGGTCAGCGCCGCCGCCGCCCGGCTCGGACAGGCGCTCACCGAGGCCGAGGAGACGCTCACCGTCATTCCGGGCACGCTGCCCGAGGAGGAGCTGACCGCCCGCATCGCGGCCGCCGACTCCGCCGTGATCATGAAGCTGGGGCGCACCTTCCCGGCCGTCCGGCGGGCCCTGGAGCGCGCCGGCCGGCTCGCCGACGCCCAGTACGTCGAGCGCGCCTACCAGGACGGCGAGCGGATCGCGCCGCTCGCCGAGATCGACGGCGACAGCGTGCCGTACTTCTCCGTCGCGGTGCTGCCGAGCAAGGTCGCGCCGCTGGAGCCGGCCGTACGGCTGTCGGACGGCATGGGCAGCGTGACCGTGGTCGGCACCGGCCCGGCCGGGCCGCTCTGGCTCACCGCCGAGGCGCGCGGCGCGCTGGCCGAGGCCACCGACCTGGTCGGCTACACCACCTACCTGGACCGGGTGCCGGAGCGGCCGGGGCAGCAGCGGCACGGCTCCGACAACAAGGTCGAGTCGGAGCGCGCCGAGTTCGCCCTGGACCTCGCCCGGCGCGGGCACCGGGTCTGCGTGGTGTCCTCGGGCGACCCGGGCGTCTTCGCGATGGCCACCGCCGTGCTGGAGGTCGCCTGCGAGCCCGCCTACCGGGACGTGCCGGTGCGGATCGTGCCCGGGATGACCGCCGCCCACGCGGCCGCCTCCCGGGCCGGCGCCCCGCTCGGGCACGACTACGCGGTGGTGTCGCTGTCGGACCGGCTCAAGCCGTGGGACGCGGTCGCCAAGCGGCTGCGCGCCGCGGCCGAGGCCGACCTGGTGCTGGCGCTGTACAACCCGGGCTCGAAGTCCCGGACCACGCAGGTCGGCCTGGCCCGCGACCTGCTGCTGGAGTACCGCGCGCCCGAGACCCCGGTGGTGATGGCGCGGGACGTCGGCGGACCGACCGAGCGCGTCCGGATCGTCCGGCTCGGCGAGCTGGACCCGGGTCTGGTCGACATGCGGACGATCCTGCTCATCGGCTCCTCGCAGACCCGGGCGGTCGAGCGGGCGGAGGGCGTCGAGGTCGTCTGGACGCCGCGGCGCTACCCGGAGGGCCCGGAGGCCTGACGGCCGACCGGCGGCTGACGGGCGACGGCTGACAGCTGACAGCTGACAGCTGACAGCGAACAACAAACAGATAACAGCGGACAGATGATGAAATCTGTCCGCTGTTTACTGTTTTCTGTCAGCTGTTCGCCGCCGGCCGGCAGGCGGGGGCTGCCCGCCCGCCGCCGGACCCGGTCACCGGGTGGGCTTGGTGAGCAGCAGCTCGGTGTTGTGGTCCTCGCCCGCGCCCAGCAGTGCGGTCGGCCGCCCGTTCGGGTCGTTGTAGGACAGCTCGCGGTAGAGCGCCGCCAGGTTGGCGTCCGAGGTGCTGCCGAAGTCCGTCGCGTACGGCGCGGCGGATTCGATGAGCGTGGTGAACAGGGAGATCGTGCCGTCCCCGTTGTCCGCGACCTCGATGATGCGCCCGTGCTGCGGGTAGTCGATGTGCGAGGCGGTGTTGATCTCCCAGAACGCCCGCTCCGGCACCGCGTGCCCGTGCGGCGTGATCTTGTTCATGTGGGTGTGCCCGTTCACCCAACCGACCACGTTCGGGTAGCGCTGGAGCAGCGTCACCAGCTCGTTGCCGTCGTGCCGCTTCTCGAAGATGTTGCGCGGGTCCGGCAGCAGGTTGCCCATGCTGGTGCTGGTGTGGTGGCTGAAGACCAGGATCAGGTCGTCGGTGCTGCCGCCCGTCACCCGGTTCCCGTTGGTGTCGTACCAGTGCCCGCTGTGCGCCTTCAACTGCTGCTCCAGCCAGCGCAGTTGGGCCGTACCCAGCGAACCGTCCGCGAACCCGGCCTGGTTGGTGGTGTCCAGGCTGATGCCGACGACCTTCTCCGAGATGCGGAAGGTGTAGTAGAGCTTGCCGCTGCTCACCATGTCCGAGGTGAAGCCGTGCCCGTACGGGCCGGCGCCGGTGGCGGCCGGGTCGAGGTGCGCCTTGGCGAACTCCTTGAGCGTGAACGGGTGTCGGCGCTCGTCCGGGGTGACCTCGCGGACCGCCTCGCCGCTCGCAATCAGCTTGGCGAGCAGCAGCACGGCGCCTGCCGGGTCGCGGCGCAGCGAGTCCGCCAGCTGGCCGGCGGTCGCGTCGTCGCAGCCCTCCAGCTTGTAGCCGCCGGTGTAGAGGTCGTTGAGCAGCCCGAAGTCGGGCAGCGAGCCCTCGATGCTGTCGTCGTGGTTGCCGACCGTGGTGTACCAGGGGGTGCGCAGGCCGGGCGCGTCGAAGGGGCGGCCGGCGGCGGACAGGAAGCCGGGCACCTGGGGGAAGCCCTTGGCCTTGTAGCTGTCGCCGTAGGAGAGTTCGGGGTTCCAGTAGGCGGCGTTGCCGGAGTTCTGCACGCCCTCGTAGCGGTTGAGGTCGCCGGTGTTCTGGGCGAGCCGGCCACCACCCATGACCTTGAGGTACCAGTCGAGTTCGGCCAGCTCGTGGTTGTCGGTGTTGTCGCCGGTGGCCATCACCATGCTGAACGGCAGGCCGGTGTAGGGGCCGCCGGCCAGCGAGTTGACCCGCTCGACGAGGGAGGAGACGCCGCGCGCGTTCAGGGTCTCCTGCGGCCGGTAGGCGCTGCCGGTGAGCTTGGCCAGGTACTCGAAGCGCACCGGGGACTCGGTGTCCACCAGGTGCAGGTCGCTGAACTGGACGAAGCTGGCGAGCCCGGTGCGGCGGTCGTCGCGGCCGGCGCCCGCCGCGGCGAGGTCGCCGCGCACCATCAGCGGCCAGCCGGGCCCGGCGGTCAGCCGCTTGTAGCCGCCGGTGCCGACCGGCGTGGCCACCTGCTCCAGCGTGGTGCCGGTGACGCTGACCGCGCGCGCGGCGGTGGTCGCGAGCGCCTGCTCGCGCGCGGCCGCCGAGGCGAACTGCGCGCCGCCGAGCGACAGGGCCGACCAGGCGGCGGCCACCGACGTGCCGGTGAGGAAGGTACGACGTCTCATCGTTGCCACAGAAACCCCCAGATACTGACGGCCCGGCGGGACGTACCGATCGCCGGACCACGCGTCATGGACCTGCGGGCACCACGAAGAAGCCGGTGCGAGCAAACCTCGCCGGCGTCATGAACCCGCTAATTAACGGAGCGAAAGATTACTCGCTGGTAGTCGCGCGGGGGGAGACCCGTGCGGAGAACAGTTCGAGAACGCCCGGCGGTGGCTCCTCCCCGCTTCGCGCACCGGCCGGTCCGGCCGCCCGCAGGGCCCGCCCCGGTCGTGGTCCGGTGGGGCGGATGGGGGAAAATCGGCTGGTCCGGCCGAGGTGGCCGGGCGCGGGCGTCGTCGGAAGCGAGGCACAGGTGGCCGCAGCGGGAGCCGAAGCAGGGGCCGGGACCGGCACGGGAGCCGACGTCGGTGCCACGACGGGCGCCGGTGCCGGTGCGGATGCCGGTGCCGGAACGGGCGGCCGGGCCGGGCAGCTGAAGAGCAGCGGCCTGCGGCACGGCTGGACGACGGGCGCCTGCGCCACCGCCGCCACCAAGGCCGCGTACACCGCTCTGCTCACCGGCGCGTTCCCGGATCCGGTCACCATCACCCTCCCCAAGGGCCAGCAGCCGGCCTTCGCCCTCGCGGCCGAGCGGCTGACCGTCGAGCCGCCCGCCGCCGAGCCGACCGCCGGACCTGCCGCCGAACCCGCCCCGACCAGCGCCATGGCCGGGGTGGTCAAGGACGCCGGCGACGACCCCGACGTCACCCACGGCGCGCTGATCCGCGCCACCGTACGGGCCGGCGAACCCGGGACCGGGGTGGTGTTCCGGGCCGGACCGGGCGTGGGGACGGTCACCAAGGCGGGCCTGCCGCTGCCGGTCGGCGAGCCGGCGATCAACCCGGTGCCCCGGCAGATGATCCGCGACGCCGTCGCCGAGGTGGCCGCCGAGCACGGCGGCAGCGGCGACGTGGTGGTGGAGATCTCCGTCGACCACGGCGAGGAGATCGCCCGTTCGACCTGGAACCCCCGGCTCGGCATCCTCGGCGGCCTGTCCATCCTGGGCACCACCGGCATCGTCGTCCCCTACTCCTGTTCGGCGTGGATCGACTCGATCCGGCGCGGCGTCGACGTGGCCCGCGCCGCCGGGCGGACCCACGTGGCGGGCTGCACCGGGTCGACCTCGGAGAAGGTCGCGGTCGCGGTGCACGGGCTGCCCGAGGACGCGCTGCTCGACATGGGCGACTTCGCCGGGGCCGTCCTCAAGTACCTGAAGCGCCACCCGGTGCCCCGGCTGACCATCGCCGGCGGCTTCGCCAAGCTGTCCAAGCTGGCCGCCGGCCACCTGGATCTGCACTCGGCGCGCTCCCAGGTGGACAAGGGGTACCTGGCGGAGCTGGCCCGGCGCGGCGGCGCGGACGAGGCGCTGGCGCAGGCGGTGGCGGCGGCCAACACCGGCCTGCAGGCGGTGCAGTTGTGCCGGGAGGCGGGAGTGCCCCTGGGCGACCTGGTCGCGGAGGCGGCCCGGGCGACGGCGCTGGGCGTGCTGGTGGGCTCGCCGGTCGCGGTGGACGTCATCTGCATCGACCGGGCGGGCACCATCGTGGGCCGGGCGGAACCGCTGGGGCCGTCCGGGGCGTGAACTCCTGTGCCGCACCGGGGCGGAGCCGTGCGGCCGCGCGGGTGTCACACCCGTGCGGCGGAGCCCCGGGAAGGTACCGCGGAACCTCGGGAACGCACAGGGAAACCTCAGGAATATCGCACGGTGATGTGAAGATCCGACGCGCATACAGGGTGAGAAGCGGACAAAAGCGGCGCCGCGCCCACTCTTGATTCTGGCACCATCTCAACCATGAGATATGGTCTGCCGAGTGACAGGCGACTACCTCACCCGTATCGGCACCCTCATCCGTACCGCTCGTCAGCACCGCGGCTGGTCCCAGGCGCAGCTCGGCGAGGCACTCGGCACCAGCCAGAGCGCGGTCAACCGCATCGAACAGGGCAAGCAGAACGTCAGCCTTGAGATGATCGCCCGCATCGGCGAAGCCCTCAACAGCGAGATCGTCTCCCTCGGCTACTCCGGCCCGATGCACCTGCGCGTCACCGGCGGCACCCGCCTCTCCGGTGCGATCGACGTCCGCAGCAGCAAGAACGCCTGCGTGGCGATCCTCTGCGCCTCGCTGCTGACCACCGGCCGCACCACGATCCGCAGCGTCGCCCGGATCGAGGAGGTCTACCGGATCCTGGAGGTGCTGACCAGCATCGGCGTCAGGAGCCGCTGGATCAACGAGGGCCGCGACCTCGAACTCACCCCGCCGGCCGAGCTCGACCTGGCCGCGATGGACGTCGAGGCCGCCCGCCGCACCCGCAGCGTGCTGATGTTCCTCGGCCCGCTGATGCACCGCGCCGAGCGCTTCGCCATCCCGTACGCGGGCGGCTGCGACCTCGGCACCCGGACCGTCCAGCCGCACCTGACGGCGCTGCGCCGCTTCGGACTGGAGGTCGCCACCACCGGCGGCGCCTACCACGCCTCGGTGGAGCCCGGCACCCCGCTGGACCGGCCGATCGTGCTGACCGAGCGCGGGGACACCGTCACCGAGAACGCCCTGCTCGCCGCCGCCCGGCACGACGGCGTCAGCGTCATCCGCAACGCCTCGCCGAACTACATGGTCCAGGACCTGTGCTTCTTCCTGGAGAAGCTGGGCGTGCGGATCGAGGGCATCGGCACCACCACCCTCACCGTGCACGGCGTCCCGCAGATCACCTGCGACGTCGACTACACCCCGGCCGAGGACCCGGTGGAGGCGATGAGCCTGCTCGCCGCGGCCGTCGTCACCTCCTCCGAGCTGACCATCCGCCGGGTGCCGATCGAGTTCCTGGAGATCGAGCTCGCGGTGCTGGAGGGCATGGGCCTCGACTACGACCGCACCCCGGAGTACCGGGCCCACAACGGCCACACCCGGCTGGTCGACCTCACCGTGCGCCCCTCCAAGCTCACCGCGCCGATCGACACCATCCACCCGATGCCGTTCCCGGGCATCAACATCGACAACGTGCCGTTCTTCGCCGCCATCGCCGCGGCCGCGCACGGCACCACGATGATCCACGACTGGGTCTACGACAATCGCGCCATCTACCTGACCGAGCTGACCAGGCTCGGCGCGGACGTCAAGCTCCTCGACCC
The DNA here is from genome assembly GCF_049543595.1 of Kitasatospora sp. NPDC094028. NCBI lineage: Bacteria > Bacillati > Actinomycetota > Actinomycetes > Kitasatosporales > Streptomycetaceae > Kitasatospora > Kitasatospora sp. NPDC094028. The sequence goes on from NZ_JBMVFA010000024.1 coordinate 120,418, forward strand.
GCACCGCGTCCTCGTCCAGGGCCCCACCCGCTGGCGCGCCGCCGAGATGATGTGCCCGCCGGCGCTGCGCCCGGCCGTGGTCATCCTGCTCGCGATGCTCGCCGCCGAGGGCACCTCCGTGCTGCGCAACGTGTACGTCATCAACCGCGGCTACGAGGACCTGGCCGAGCGCCTGAACTCCATCGGCGCCCAGATCGAGACCTTCCGCGACATCTGAGCCGGACAGGCCGCCTGACGGACGGTCAATCCGCTGTCCGGCCTCACCCGTTGAGGCCGGACAGCAGCTCGGCGACGTCCAGCCCGGTGTCCAGGTAGTCCACGAACACCGGGTTGTTCAGCGCCCAGGCCGAGCGCCGCTCCCGCACCATCCGGACGGCCTCCCCGACCTCCCACCCCAACCCGACCAGCGCCTGCGCCACCACCAGCCCCGAGCGGTTGTAGCCCGAGTGGCAGCGCACCAGCGTCCGGCGGCCCCGGAGCACGGCCCGCGCCGCGGCATCGGCCGCCTCCTGGACGGCCCGCAGCTGCCCGGGTGAGAGTGCGGCGTCCGGCACCTCCCGCACGAGGTGCTCCACGCCCGGCGCGGGGCCGTGCCCGGGAATCGTGAACAGGCTGACCACCAGGTCGAACTCGCCCCGGACGACGGCGGGTTCCGGCTCGCCGCCGGGCGGGGTGTAGTAGTGCCCGCCCATCCAGAGGCCGGGGGCGATCTCGTTCCAGGGCTCGGACGGCCCGGAGGTGTCGCGTTCCTTCTGGCGGGTGCGCACTCCTGCTCCCTCTCCGGGTGGCGCCGCGGGCCGGGCCTGCGGGCGGGCTACTCGCCGGTCGTTCCGTCGAGGTGCTCGCGCAGCAGGTCGGCGTGGCCGTTGTGGCGGGCGTACTCCTCGATCATGTGGGTGAGGATCCAGCGCAGCGAGAACACCTCCTCGCCGACGCGGCCCAGGACGTCCAACGACTCTGCGGCGGCGACGAGTTCCCGTGCGTGGTCGCACTCCCGGCGCCAGATCGCGAAGGCCTCCTCCGGGTCGGCGGTGTCGGCGTCGAACTCGGCGAAGGAGCCGTCCGGGTGCTTCCAGAAGCCGGGCGCTTCCTCGCCGGCCAGCACGTTGCGGAACCAGCTGCGCTCGACCTCGGCGAGGTGCCGGACCAGCCCGAGCAGTGAGAGCCCGGACGGCTCCAGGACGCGGGCGCGCAGCTGCTCGGTGCTCAGGCCGGCGCACTTCATCGCCAGGGTGTCGCGCTGGTGGTCCAGGAAGCCTGCCAGGGTGGCCCGTTCGTCGGCGGTCCGGGGAGTCGAGGTGCGCTGATCGTCGTCCATGCCCTCATCCTGCCGGGCGGCCGCCGCGAGCGCCCGCGATTTCACGGGGTGGACGGGTCAGTCCGACCGCTCCGGCCGCCCGGACCGCTCCGGCCGGTCCGACTGCTCCAGCCAGTGCAGCGCGCCCGGGACGTCCGGGGCGACGGGCAGGCCGGCCGGGACCGGGGGGCGCTCCACCACGACCACGGGCAGGGCGAGTTCGCGCGCGGCGGTGAGCTTGGGGGCGGTGGCGGCGCCGCCGCTGTCCTTGGTGACGAGGACGTCGACGCGGTGGTCGCGCAGCAGCGCGCGTTCGCCGTCGAGGGTGAACGGGCCCCGGTCGAGCAGGACTTCGAGCGCCGCCGGCATCGGCGGCTCCGGCGGGTCGACCGAGCGGGCGAGGAAGTGGAGCCCGTCGAGGTGGGCGAAGGCGGCGATGCCCTGCCGTCCGGTGGTGAGGAAGACCCGCCGTCCGAGGGCGGGCAGCAGCTCGGCGGCCGCGGCGAGCGAGGGAGCGAGGTGCCAGCGGTCGCCGGGGGTCGCGGTGAAGCCGGGGCGGCGCAGCACCAGCAGCGGCACGCCGGTGGCGGCGGCCGCGAGGGCCGCGTTGTGGGAGATGCCGGCGGCGAACGGGTGGGTGGCGTCCACCACGGCGTCCACCCGTTCGGCGCGCAGCCAGGCGGCCAGGCCGTCCGGGCCGCCGAAGCCGCCGATCCGCACCTGCCCGGCGGGCAGGCGGGGTTGGGCGACCCGCCCGGCCAGCGAGCTGGTGACCCGCAGGCCGGGACGGTCGGCGAGCGCGGCGGCCAGCGCCCGGCCCTCGGTGGTGCCGCCGAGGATCAGCAGGTGTCGCATCACGCGCCGCAGGGCTCGTGCGGGCGCTCGCGGTCCGCCGAGTAGAGGTGGCTGTCGCGGAACTGCTCGGCGGCGAGGGTGCGGCCGACGATGATGACGGCGGTGCGGACCACGCCGGCCTCCTTGACCTGCCCGGCGATGTCGGCGAGCGTGCCGCGCAGCACCAGTTCGTCGGGGCGGCTGGCCATGGCGACCACCGCGGTGGGGCAGTCGGCGCCGTAGTGCGGGAGCAGCTGCTCGACCACGTCGTCCACGTAGCCGGCGGCCAGGTGCAGCACCAGCAGGGCGCCGCTGCGGCCGAGGGTGGCCAGGTCCTCGCCCTCGGGCATCGGGGTGGCGCGCTTGGAGATCCGGGTCAGGATGACGGTCTGGCCGACCGTCGGGACGGTCAACTCCCGCTTCAGGGCGGCCGCCGCGGCGGCGAAGGCCGGCACGCCGGGGACGACCTCGTACGGCACGCCGGCCGCGTCCAGGCGGCGCATCTGCTCGGCGACGGCGGAGAAGACGGACGGGTCGCCGGAGTGCAGCCGGGCCACGTCCCGGCCCGCCTCGTGCGCGTCGACCAGTTCGGCGATGATCTGGTCGAGGTTGAGCTGCGCGGTGTCGACGAGGCGGGCGCCGGGCGGGCACTCGTCCAGCAGCTCGCGCGGCACCAGGCTGCCGGCGTAGAGGCAGACCTCGGCGCGCGCCAGGACGCGCTGGCCGCGCAGGGTGATCAGGTCCGCGGCGCCCGGGCCGGCTCCGATGAAGTAGACGGTCACGAGGCGTTCTCCTGAGGGGTGTTGGGCTTGACGGCGGACCACTGGGTGACCGGCATGGCCTGGCGCCACCCGGTGAAGCCGCCGACCGGCACGGCGTGGGCGACGGCCAGCTTGACGAGCTCCCCGCCGTGGCGCCGGTACCACTCGGTGAGCAGCGCCTCGGACTCCAGCGTCACGGTGTTGGCGACGAGGCGGCCGCCGGGGCGCAGCGCGGACCAGCAACTGTCCAGCAGGCCGGGGGCGGTGAGGCCGCCGCCGATGAACACGGCGTCGGGGGTGGGGAGTTCGGCGAGCGAGGCGGGCGCGGGACCGGAGACCACGCGCAGCCGGGGAACGCCGAGGGCGGCGGCGTTGCGGGTGATGCGCTCGGCCCGGACGGGGTCGCGCTCGATGCTGACCGCCTGGCAGTCGCGGTGGGCGCGCAGCCACTCGACGGCGATCGAGCCGGAGCCGCCGCCGACGTCCCACAGCAGTTCGCCGGGGGAGGGGGTGAGCACGGCGAGGGTGGCGGCGCGCACGTGCCGCTTGGTGAGCTGGCCGTCGCTCTCGTAGGAGGCGTCGGGCAGGCCGGGGACGAGGGAGCTGCGCGGGCCGTCGCCGAGTTCGACGGCGATGAGGTTAAGCGGGTCGCCGGGCGCGTGCGGCCAGTCGTCGGCGCGGCCGTGGAGCTGCCGTTCGTCGGCGTGGCCGAGCTTTTCGAGCACGCGCAGGCGGGCGGTGCCGTAGCCGCGGGCGGTGAGCAGCGCGGCGACGGCGGCGGGGGTGGCGGCGTCGGCGCTGAGCACGAGCAGGCGGCGGCCGGGGTGCAGGGCGAGGGTGAGGGTGTCCAGCGGGCGGCCGACCAGGCTGACGACCTCGGTGGCCTCCAGCGGCCAGCCGACCCGGGCGCAGGCGTGGGAGACGGAGGAGGGGTGCGGCAGGACGCGCAGCCGGTCGGGGCCGACCGTCTCGGCGAGGGTGCGGCCGATGCCGTAGAACATCGGGTCGCCGCTGGCCAGTACGGCGATCCGGCGGCCGGCGTGGGCGGCGAGCAGGCCGGGGACGGCGGGGCGCAGCGGGGACGGCCAGGTGATGCGCTCGGCGGCGACCTCGGGGCGGGGGAGGAGGTCCAGCTGCCGGGGGGCGCCGAGGACCACCTCGGCGTCCAGCAGGGCGGCCCGGGAGGCGGGGGAGAGACCTGACCAGCCCTCGGCACCGATCCCGACGACGGTGATCGGGGGTGGCTGCTCGGGCACCGGTGGCTCCTCGTCGTTCGTTGCTGCTGGCCGGGGCAGCCTACCGGGCAGGAAACGGAGGACGGAGAACGGATGTCAGCGAACAGATTTCAGATGACAGATTTCAGCGAACGAAAGATGAAAGTTGTTCGCTGAAATCTGTTATCTGAAATCTGTCAGCTGTTCGCCGCCGTCCAGTCCCCCGAGGCGATCAGCGCCGGCCGCTCGCGCAGTCGCGCCGCGACCTGCGGCCCGGCGAGGTACACCCAGGCCTGCGTCGCCCCGTCCGTCGCCGTCCGCACCGCGAGCCGCCGCCGCACGTACAGGCCCGTGCCGTCCGCCCGGCAGTCCTCCAGCCGGTCCAGCGTGGCGAGCGCCGCCGCGTACGCGCCGGGGCGGACGGTGATCAGCTCGCCGAGCACCCGGCGGCCCGGGGTGGCGTCCGGTACCGCGAACGGGTACCCGGGGCCCGCGTGCAGCGCGGCGCCGTCCAGCACCGCCGGCCGGACGTCCGCGCAGCGCCCGGCGAGGTGGGTGGCGTGGTTGCGCCCGCCGGTGCGCAGCGTGCCGTAGACGAAGAACGGCAGGGCGTCATCGGATTCGGACACGGGTGCGGACCTCCTGGGCGGGGCCGCCCACGGTACGCCCCGCACCCGTCCGGCGGTACCCGCGCTGCCCGCGGTGCCCGCATTGCCCGCGGCACCCGCGGCCCGTCACGGCTACGAGGCCGCCCGCTCGTACGTGAGCACCACGTTCCCGCGCGCGAAGATCCGGCTGTCGGTGAGCGTGAAGGCCCGCGGCTCGAACCCCGCACGGAACAGCGGGATGCCCTCGCCGGCCACGACCGGGTACTGCTTGATGATCAGCTCGTCGATCTCGGGGAGCAGTTGCCCGGCGAGGTCGGCGCCGCCGCAGAGCCAGATGCCGAGCCCGTCCGCTTCCCGCTTGAGCCGGCGGACGACCGCGAGCGGGTCCTCCGAGGTGATCTCCACCTCCGGGTCCAGCGCCGGGTCGAGGGTGCGGGAGAACACGATCTGCCGCAGGTGGCCGTACGGGCTGGTGAGGCCGATGGCCAGCCCGGGGTCGTAGGTGCCGCGCCCCATCACGACGGTGTCGAAGAGCTTGTTGGGGGCCTCGGCGATGCCGACCGCGGCGCGCGCGGGGGTGGGGATGGTCTCCGGGTACTGCGCGAACAGCGCGGGGGCGTAGTCCTCGGTGACGAAGGGGGTGAAGAAGTCGAAGTCGCCGTCCGGGGCGGCGATGAAGCCGTCGATGGTGGCGCCGATGAAGTAGCTGAGCTTGCGCATGCAGGTCCTCGGGATCGGGGGCGTGTCCGGGTCGGTTGGCGGGGCCGGTTCGGGCCCCCCGCTCAACCACTTCACCTATAGTACTCCACCTGTAGTGGTTGTCCACCCGTGCCGATCGCCGGGGTCGAGAAGATCCCTGAAGTCGTGGAAGAGAGAATCGGTCCATGGTCCAGAACCCCGCCCGCCGCACCGCCCTCGCCGACGCCGCCATCGAGGTCCTCGCCCGCGAGGGCGCCCGCGGCCTGACCTTCCGCGCGGTCGACGTGCAGGCCGGCGTGCCCAAGGGCACCGCCTCCAACTACTTCTCCAACCGCGACCATCTGCTCGACCAGACCGCCCGGCACATCCACGACCGGCTCGCCCCCGACCCGGTGATCATCGCCGAGCTCCTGCGGGCCCCGCGCGACCGCGACCTGGTCAAGGCCCTGGTGCGCGACGTCTTCCGCCGCATCTCCGAGGACCGCGCGGGCTACATCGCCTTGTGGGAGCTGCGCCTGGAGGCCACCCGCCGCCCCGAGCTGCGGGCCCGGCTCACCGCAGCCGTCCGGGAGGAGTTGGACGCCAACGTCGCCTACCACCTCGGTGAGGGCCTGCCGGGCGACCGGGAGACCGTCGTCGTGCTGTACCTGGCGATGACCGGTCTGATCCTCGAACACCTCACGCTCCCCGAGGTGTTGGGAATGGACGGCCTGACGGCGCTGATCGACGCGATCGTCGAGCGGATCGTCCCGGCGGTCTGACCGGCCGGGAACGAAACCGCCGCTCCGGCCGGGACGGTCACCCGTCAGGCCGGAGCGGCGGTGTCAGCGGTGTCGGCACGTCGTGACGGGGGTGCCGGGGGACTCGGCGTCAGAACGCCTCCGGCGCCTTCCCCGTCCACCAGTTGCCCGGTGCCTCCGGGGCGCGGCTGGTCCAGAACTCGACGATGGCGTCGGTGAATTCGGCCGCCGACAGCATGCCGTCACCGTCCCGGTCGAGGCGGCGGAAGGCCTCGTCGGCGTCGTCGCGCGAGAGCCCGGCGAAGTGGCCGCGCTGGAACACGAAGAACTCCCCGGCGTCGATCGTGCCGCTGCGGTCGGCGTCCGCAACGTCCAGGAACGCGGCGGCGAGCGCGCCGTAGCAGGCCCGCGCCGCCTCCGGGTCGTCCGCGAGCGAGCCCGTGGACCGCAGGAACTGCTCCCGGGTGATCGCCTGCGTGCCGGCCGGCAGGTGGGCCAGGTGCAGGTCGTGCCAGACCGTCAGGTAGGCGCGCACGATCACCGCCTCGGCCTCCGAGCCCTCCCGGTGCCCGAGCGAGCGGGCCACCGACAGGCCCATGAGCACGTGGTCCCGCTCGGTGAGCAGACCGTCCCCATCGGCGTCGAGGTGGTCGAAACCGTGGTTGATCTTCGCGATGAGCAGGTCGTCCGACAACGCGCCCCCTCGGCTGGTGATCGCTGCGTCACTCCGCCTGCACGCTAACGCGTCGCGCGGCTCCCGCGCAGCCGAACGGCGAGCCGACGGCTCGGCTACTCCTCCACCTGATGGTCCGCCCAGACGTACGCCGCCGGGAGCAGGTCCGGCACCGGTACGGTGCGCAGCGCCGACCCCTGTCCGACGATGACCCGGGCCCGGGGGAAGTAGTCCAGCATCGCCTGGCGGCAGCGCCCGCACGGCGGGATGACGCCGCGCTCGCGGTCGCCCACCGCGACGATCGTCGTCAGCTCGTACGCCCCCTGGCCGGCCGCCGCGCCGATCAGCACCAGCTCGGCGCAGGGCCCGCCGGTGAAGTGGTAGGCGTTCACGGCCGTGACGATCCGCCCGTCCGCGTTGCGCCCGGCCGCCGCGACGGTGTGGTTGTCGCCGCGGCAGAACCGGCGGGCCACCTCCTCGGCGGCCGCGACGAGTTCGAGGTCGACGGCCTCCGGGCCGGTGCTGGTCTGCGCGCTGGCGGGCATGGTGGCTCCTTGCTTGAGTGGATCGAGTGCGAAGGCTCCGATCATGGGCCGCGATCCGGCGCCGGCGCCAACATTTTTGGATCGGCGACCTCTGCGCCGCCGGGAATGGTGCCGTACGCGCCTTCGGCGGGGGCCTGCGCGCACTCCCGGGGTGCCCCGGGACCACCGGCGCCGACCGCCTCCCGAAGGTCGCCCGCACCGCTGCCCAGCCCTTCTCGAAACCCGCTCTGACCTGGTGTTTTCACGAGATTTCCCTAGGCTGGGGGCTCCGCCGGAAACCTCTGGGAGGGGATGTCGTGAGCAAGGGATCCACGTCGTACGAAGCCGTCAACATCGAGGTGCTGGAGGCGGTCGCGGCAATCCGGAAACGGCCCGGGATGTACATCGGATCGACCGGCGAACGAGGCCTGCACCATCTGGTGATCGACGTCGTCGAGCGGGCGGTGAACGAGGTCCTGGCCGGTCGGGCCGGCCGGGTGGAGGTCACCCTCACGCCGGACGGCGGCGTGCGGGTCGCCGACGACGGGCCCGGCATCCCCGTCGAGCCGGATCTCGAAGCCCTGCTGACCGGCTACGCCGTCGGGTCGAAGCCGGTCAGCCGTCGCCACGCGGGGTGGGGCTGGCACGACATGGCGCTCTGCGTGGCCAACGCCCTCTCGGCCCGGCTGGCGGCCGAGGTGCACCGTGAGGGGGTCCGCTGGGCCCAGGAGTACGAGCGCGGCGTCGCCGTCACTCCGCTCGCCGAGGCGGGGCGGACGGGCGGGACCGAGACCGGGACCGGGACCAAGGCCGGGACCGGGACCAAGGCCGGGACCGTCCTCACCTTCTGGCCGGACGCCGAGATCTTCACGACCACCGACTGCGCGGTCGACACCCTCGCCGACCGCTTCAGGGAACTGGCCTTCCTCTACCGCGAGTTGGATCTCACCCTCACCGACCGGCGGAGCCCGGGCGAGACCCGTGCGCTCCGGTTCCGGTCCACCGGCGGGGCCCGGGACCTCGTCGCGCACCTCGACGGCCGGACGGCGTCACCCGGTGGCCCGGACGTCATCGCCTTCGAGCGCGAGGACGCGCGGATGGCCGGCACGATGGAGGTGGCCCTGCGCTGGCGCGACACCGGGGAGGAACGGATCCGCGGCTACGCCAACAGCCGCCCCACCAGCGACGGCACGCACCTCGCGGGCCTGCGCGACGGGCTGGCGGCCGCCGTCACCGCGTACGCACGTGAGCAGCGGCTGCTGGCGGCGACGGACCCCGACCTGGATGCCGTCCGGATCGCCGAGGGCCTGACGGCGGTCGTGTCCGTCAAGCTGGACGGCCCCGTGTTCGAGGGCGCCCTCCGTGACCTCCTGGGCAACGCCCCGGTGCGCGCCTGCGTCGCCGAGGCCGTCCGGGAGCACCTCGGCGCCTGGCTGGCGGAGCATCCGGCGCACGCTGCGGCCGTCGCCCGCCGGGCTCTGCGGAGCACCGGCCGGGACTGACCGGCAGCAGCCCGGGTGCGAACGCCGTTCCCCCGCAACGCCCTTTCCCCGCAACGCCGTTCCCCCGCAACGGCGTTCACGCCCGGGCCGGCGACGGAATCCGCTAGTTGTATTGACCATGAGCGTTGTTGACGGTCGGGCTTGATCATGGCGAAGACCTCCGGTGTGGTGGAGGTGTCTAGGCTCCACACCACACACGGAGGTCTTCGTGTCCCACCGTAATGCCCG
>NZ_JBMVFA010000025.1:0-129048 GCF_049543595.1 Kitasatospora sp. NPDC094028
ACGAGGGCCCCGGCGGACTGGTCTCGGCGGTACGCGCGCCGCGCTGAGCACGACGACGGCAACGACGACCGACCCCCGCGTGCGGCGGGGGCCGGTCTGTCGGCTTTCGGCCGGGCGCACTTCCTCCGGTTACGTGGTGGTCGCGCGGGTGGCGCGGTCGCGGCAGCGGGCAAGGGCGTTGCGGAGGCGGACGTCGGGGTTGGGGGTGCCGGCGAGGAGTTCGCCGGCGGCGACGAGGGTGGTCCAGTAGCGGGCCGGGTCGCCGGTGCGGGGCATGGGGGTGGCGGCGGCGAGGGACAGGTAGGCGGCGGTGAGGTTGCCGGTGGTGAACCAGCGGGCCAGGCCGTGCTGGTGGCCGGCACGGATGCCGCCCAGAGCGTCGATGGCGGTGAGGAAGAGGTCGACGACAGCCTGCTCGCGGGTGTCGAGCTGCTTGGGGACGTCGAACACGCCGAGGGCTTCGAGGAGTTCGCCGGTGTCGGCCTCGGAGCCGGGGCGGGGGTCGGCGAGCAGGGCGTCGTAGCAGTCGTTGAGGCGGCAGGTGGCCTCGGCCACGGGGATGTCGAGGGCGAGGCAGACCGCACGGGCGGCGGGGAGCGGCTTGCGACTGCGGCGGGCGAGGAGGGCGTAGGCCTCGGCGGGGGTGGAGCCTCGGGCGAGGCAGTGCCGGGCGAGGGTGACGAGGGGCGGGTTCATCGGCGGCACGCTTTCAGACGGCAGTGGCGAGGGCCGGGGCAGGGGCGGGCGCGACGCGCACCCAGACGAACTTGCCGATCCCGTCCGCGCGGGGACAGCAGCCCCATCGCTCGGCGAGCGCGTCGACGAGGAAGACTCCGCGACCGTGCTCGTCGTCGTGGGCGGCGCTGCGGAGGGCGGGGCGTCCGCTGCCGCCGTCGTGGACTTCGAGGCGCAAGTGGTCGTCGACGAGGGCGAAGCGGACCTCGATCAGGCCGTCGTCGGGCGCGTCGGAATACTGGACGGCGTTGGCGAAGAGCTCGCCGAGGAGGAGTTCGGCAACGTCGCGGTAGCAGTCGCCGGTGGGCAGGGCGGAGAGGTACGCCCGGAGGAGGTGCCGCGCGAGGGGCGTCGAGTCCGGGCGGGAATCGAGGCGCGCGGCGAACGGGCGGGGGCGACGGGCCGTGGAGCGGCTTTCGAGCATGGCGAAGTACCTCGGGAGACGAAGAGGCGATGTACGAGGGGTCCAGGAGTCAGCAGAGCTCTCGACTCCGAAAGGAAACTGACATCTACTCAACTCTCTGAATCCGCCGATGGGGAGTGAAAAACACGACCGTCCAAGCGCCCCCTGGAGGGAACTTTTGACTAGCTCTTTACACAAACTCGCGCACGCCCTGTGACTGCTGCGTTACTTTGAGAACATGGTGGAGAACGTCGAACTCCGCGCTGTGATGACCGAACTCGGGCTCACGCGGCCGGAACTGGCTCGTCTGGTCAACACCGAGCTCGTAGCCCTTGGATGCCCGGGAACCCTCACAGTGCGGACGGTAGGCACCTGGCTCGCCGGCAAGTCCCGGTGGCCTCAGGGCAGAATCCGGATCGCGCTCGAACGCGCGCTGAAGCGCACGCCCGAGCAACTCGGCTTCATCCCACCCGGCGCCACCCAGCCCCGAGCATCACCGGAGGAACCCGTGCTCCGCCGCAACTTCCTCGGCCTGTCGGCCGCTGCCGCCCTCCCGTCTGCAACCCTTCGAGGAAACTCGGTCGGGCACACCGATGTCGACCGGCTCAACGCCAGTCTCAGGACCCTCACCGAACTCGACGACCGTCGCGGCGGACACGGCACGCTTGAGGCGGCCGCGGTTGCGGGAGCGAAGCAGGCCCTCGACCAGGCCCAGCACGCCATCAGTGAAAGCGTGCAACGACGCCTCTACAGCCTCGCTGCCGACTACACCGCAACCGCCGGATTCTCGTGCATCGACGGCCGTCGCCTGGATGCCGCCGAACGGCACTTCGAGACGGCCCTACGTCTGGCCGGGTTCGGCAACGACCACGTAGCGGCGCTGCGGGTCTTCAACTCCCTCTCCATGATCGGCTACCAGCGCAACAATCCCGCTGTCGCCTTGTCAGCCGCCCGAGCCGCCCAGGACACCCGAGCGACGCAGCGCGACCCGTTCCTCGCCTCCCTCGCGCACGCCCGTACCGCCGTCGCCTACTCCACCGCAGGCGATCGGCAAGCCGCCTTGCGCTGCCTGGGGCACGCCCGCGATGCGCTGGAGCGCGCGGACAACCGGGACCGGCCGACCTGGGTCAAGTTCTACGGCCCGGCCGAACTGGCTGCCTTGAGCGCCATCGTTCACCAGCATCTCAACCGCAGCGCCGAGGCCGAACGATCGTCACACCAAGCTCTGGCCGGGATTCCCCCGCAGTTCCGCCGCAACCGCGCGTTCGCGACAGCCCGCCTCTCGCTCGCCCAACTGGGCCAGGAGGAGGTCGAGCAGGCCACGACGACCGCCAGCAGTGTGTACGCGCTCATGGACGGCGACCCGCTTCCGCCACGGCTGCGCACCCTCCTCGGGGACTTCCACCGCGGCCTTGTCACCCTGGCGCCGATGTCCGCGGTGACGCGAGAGTGGACCGACCGAATTCATGCTCAGCGAATTCATGCTCAGGGAGAAGCCAAGTGACGATAACCCTCCGCCGATACGAGGCCGGCGGCCTTCCCGTCAGCCACAAGCAACTGCTGATCGACGTCCATGCGGACGCCTACCGGGACCAGGCGGACGACCCTTTCGTCCAACGCTTCCCCTGGTTCGCCCAGCACTGGACGTCCCGGCCCGGCTACTGCTGTGTCATGGCCTACGACGGCGACGAGCCGGTCGGCTACTCCTACGGCGCACCACTGGAAGCCGAACGTGAATGGTGGCGCCGGTACATGCCCGCGCCCGCTGACCCGTCGACCTTCGCGGTGTCCGAGGTCATGGTGCGTCCGAGCTGGCGGAAGCTGGGCATCGCCGAGCAGACGCACGAGGCGCTGCTGGCCGAACGGGGCGAGGCCCTCGCCGTGCTCAACGTCGACGTCACCCATCCTCGTGTCCAGGCCATGTACGAGAGCTGGTCGTACAGGAAGGTCGGCGAACGCCGTCCCTTCGAAGACGCCCCGCTCTATGCCGTGATGGTTCGTCAGCTCCGATGAGGTGCCTCAGCAAGGGCGGAATCGGCGGCCGGGGCCTCCTTTGACGGATCCCCGGCCACGTGGTGGCGGGCGCGCACGATCGTTGGGGGGAGACGTTCAGGGCGCGCCCCCTCCGGTCTCACGACCGGATTCGACATGCCGGTTATTGCCCAACTCACCTCGAACAACAAGTCGCTATCCGCGAACCGAGCGAACATCCGGCCTCTCACCCCTACCCACCCCGGCGTAGAAGCGGAGCACCACGGCATGCCCGAGCAGGACCGCGTCATCCACATCCGCCGCCCCTACCTCGACCTGATCGCCGGCGGCACCAAAACGATCGAGGTCCGCGTCGGCTACCCCAGCATGCGCAGGATCCGAGCCGGGCAGACGCTCGTCTTCGAATCCGGGGGCGCCCGCTGCCGGACCCAGGTGGTCGAGGTGGCGGAGTACCCGACGTTCGAGGCACTGCTCGACGCCGAGGACATGGACGCGATCGGCTCCGAGGGAATGAGCCGGACCGAACTCCTCGCCGCCTGCCGGGAGATCTACCCGCCCGAGAAGGAACAGCTCGGCGTCCTCGCGATCCACCTGCGGCTCGCCCCGTCATAATGTCGATAGGGAAAGCGGTTAGCGGCAAGGAAGTTGACGGGACACAGCCGCCCCGGCCGACGACACGCGACACCTCTACCGCGTCTTCTTGCGAGGGTGCAGGGCGGCGACTTCACGAGCCATTTCGGCGGCCCGATACTTGGGCAGGCCCGCCGGCTCAACGGCGCGGGGTCGTACGGTCGCACTGCGAGCGCGGGCGGCTGCGGCGTTCACCCGCTGGGCGTCCCGCGCGGGTTTCGTACCAGTGGACGTAGATCTCGACGATGTCGACCACGGTGAATGTTCTCCTTGCCATCCGGTGTGTCCGTTGACCTCTCGGCCCGCAGGTCGAGGAACACCTGCGGCTCCGAGATGGCCAGGACCCTCAACCCGGCACCGGCATGCCCATGGGGAACCAGACCGATTCGCAAGGAATGGCGAACTAGCGCGCAAACCACCCAAACAGGGAAGGACTATGCGAGTTCGATCACGCACGCCCCCTGCCAGACGCAGCCACCGAGCCTCCCAGTGAGATGGTGATCGCTCCCCGGAGTTCTTGACGGTGCCGAGGCACGAGGACACCTTGAGACACATGAGCAACCAGACCTTTGAAGCCGAGGACTACCGTTCGGGCGACGTGTTGAGGATGGAATGCCCGTTTACCGAGGTCACGGTCACTGGGGTCTCCCGGTCCCACGTCTCGGTGCGCTGGCCATGGTGGGAGATCGACACTGCGGCGGACGGGATCGAGTGGAACGGCGACGTGGCTCTTCCGACGCCGGCGGACTACGGCTGGAAGAGCGAGTACTTCCGGACGAGGCCGGCGGAGGACACGCTGAAGGCTGGCGACAGGTGCCTGGTGGGGATCCCTGCGACCGTGGTGCACGTCCTGGCGGTCCACCATTTCGATCCGCCGCTGGAGACAGGCTGGCTGCCACGACCCGCGACCTACCTCGACGTCCTGCGGCAGGGCGAGTCCTATGACGCCAGGCTCGAGGAGCAAGGCTACGAGATCGACCCGGTCGGCGGTGTGCCGTTCCAGCTCGAACTGCTCTTCCGCCCTTTCGCGTTCCTGGAAACCGGCGACGAGGTCGTCGACCGCGACGGGCGTGCGTGGAACTTCGACGCTCCCTGGTGCTGGAACGCGTTCGATGGCGGGCAGTCGAGCACTCCGTCCTGGCCGCTTGCCCTGCTCTTCCGCAATGGTGAGCCGACGCCCGAGGCCGTCGCGGCTGTCGCGGAGGCCACAGCCTCAGGCAGCCACGCCGGCGAGGTGAGCCGGTGGGTGGAACTCACCCGTGCGGAGCCAATCACACCCGCGTGAGCTGCCTCGGAAGTCGGCACCGCGTGTGCCTGGTGTCGGTCACCGTCCCCATGGGGACTCGTGACCGCGGCGGTGGGGAATTACGCCGACACGAAACCGCAGCTTGTGGGGAATTGCGTGACCGCTGACACGCCCTACCTGACCGAGATGATCATGCGGTTCGGCGAGTACTCCACCCGCGAGCTCGACCTGGCCCCGGAGGCGTACGAGCCGCACCTGGACGTCGACTTCACCAAGCTTGACCCGCAGGACTTCGGCGCGGCCTCCTGACGGTCCACCCCCGGGAGCGGGCGGCACCGAGCCGGTGCCGCCGCCCGGTGAGGCCGGTGTCAGCCGACCGGCGGCAGCGCGCCGAGGACGACGAAACGGCGGATGACTGACAGGCTGGGCCGCAGTCCGATCGAGAAGCTTGGGGGAGCACTCGGGGCGGCGGGATACGAGCTCAGTCAGCACCGGTGTGATGTGCTTCAGCTGCGGATGCCGGGCGGACCAGGCGGGCGTCGTAGGCGGCGATGACGAGTTGGGCCCGGTCGCGGGCGCCGAGTTTCATGAGCAGGCGTCCGACGTGGGTCTTGGCGGTGGACAGGCTGACGTGCAGGTGGGCGGCTGAGCTTCCCCCGCTGCGCGGGAGGTGCTGATTAGCTGGTCAGTGCGGGTGTGGGTGGTTCGACGGCCACTGCTTCGGCCGTCGCCTGGTCGGCGTAGTACTTCGCCTCGTACTCGTCCGGGCTGAGCCAGTCGAGGCGCTTCTGGATGCGCTGGGTGTTGTACCAGCCGTCGATGTAGGCGAACAGCGCCAGGTCGGCATCCGTGCGGGTCGCGAAGGTCGTGCGGCGCACGCACTCGGTCTTCAGCACGCTCCAGAAGTTCTCGGCCAGGGCATTGTCGAACGAGTCGCCGACGGTGCCCATGCTTGCCTCAATTCCGGCCTTGAGGAGGCGGGTTGTGAGCTTGATGGATGTGTATTGACAGCCGTGGTCGCTGTGATGGATCAGCTTGCCCGGCTCCACCGGGCGACCGTGGAGGGCGTACTCCAGGGCGGTGAGGACCAGGTCGGCGTCCGCACGTTCGGAGGTGTGCCAGCCCACGATCCGGCGGGAGAACGCGTCTCGGATCGTGGCCAGCCACCACGGTCCCTCGCCGGTGGGGATCAGCGAGATGTCCGCGACCCACAGCCGGTTCGGTGCGTTCGCGGTGAAGTCGCGCTGGACGAGGTCCGGGGCGAGGCCGGCGGCCGGGTCGCGGTGGGTGAAGGAGCGGGGCCGGCGCGGGCTGACGCCCTGGAGTCCGGCCTCGCGCATCAGGCGCTCGACCCGTTTGCGGCCGACGTGCACTCCCTCGCGCCGCAGGACGGCGTGGACGCGCGGGGAGCCGTAGGTGGCATCCGAGTCTGCGTGGACGCGGCGGATCTGCTCGGTCAGCTCGGTGTCCTGGCGCTTGCGCTCGCACGGCGTGTGGACGTCCCGGCGCCAGCGGTAGTAGGTGGAGGCGGGGATGTGCAGTTCCCGGAGGACGGGCTCGGCCCCGAAGCGGTCCTGGTGCTCGTCGATGAGCTTCAGTACCGTCGCCGGGTCGGGTCGAGCTCCTGGGCGAAAAAAGCCGAGGCGGCTTTGAGGATCTCGCAGGACCGGCGGAGCTCGGCGTTCTCCTTGCGCAGCGCGGCCAGTTCCTCCTTCTCGGCGGTGGTCAGCCGGTCGTCGCGCTTGCCTCGGTCGGCCTCGTCCTGGCGGATCCAGTTACGCAGGGCCTCGTGGTGCACGCCCAGGTCCCGGGCCATCTGCCGGATCACCGGCTTCGGGTCGGCGGCCCGGTACGCGGCAACGGCTCGCTGCCGCAACTCGGGCGGGTACTTCATCGGTGCAGCCATGGCAGAGGCTCCCTTCTCACGACCTATCAGGTCACGTCCGGCAACCTTCCGCACCTCGGGGGAACCTCAGGCGATCTCGGTGTTCGACAGGCCGATGCCGACCAATGTCAGGACTTCTCGCTCCCGTTCGGTCGTCTCCGCCAGCGCGGCGGAGGGCCGGCTGGGGGCTTCGGGGCGGCGGGTGAACTCCTCGATGAGGCGGCGAGTGACGCCCGGGGCGAGGAGGGCGTCGCCGGCCGCGATGACACGGATTGCGGCCAGCAGGTCGGTCGGCCGGGTGTCCTTGAGCAGGAAGCCGCTCGCGCCTGCGTGGAGGGCGGCGAAGACGTACTCGTCGATGTCGAAGGTCGTCAGGATCAGCACTTTGACGCCCGAGGTCGTCGGGTCGGCGGTGATCCGCCGGGTCGCCTGGATGCCGTCCAGGCCCGGCATCCTGATATCCATCAGGACGACGTCGGGCCTCTCGCGTCGGGCGAGTTCGACAGCCTCCTCACCCGACTCGGCCTCGCCGATGGCGGTCAGATCTGGTGCGGTGTCCACGAGGATACGGAAGCTGCCACGGACCAGCGCCTGGTCGTCGGCGACCAGTACGCGGATCACAGTGAGACCCCGGTAGTTGTGGACGGGAACCGGGCGGCGACCTGGAAGCCACGTCCCGGCCTTGGCCCGGCCCGGAACTCGCCGCCGTACATGCCGACCCGCTCACGCATGCCGACAATGCCGTGACCAGTCACCGGCCGGGCGCCGCCCTTTTCGGCGTCCCGGCTGGTACCGACGCCGTCGTCCGTGACCTCCACCATCACCGCATCAGGGTGGTACGTGACGGCCACCCGGCACCGCTCCACCGCCGCGTGCTTGATCACATTGGTGATCGCCTCCTGGACCACCCTGAAGGCGGCCAGGTCCAGGCCAGGAGACAGCTCCGGCCGCTCGCCGCGGACCTCCAGATCCACCTGAACGCCCGCCTCAGCGGTCCGGTCCACCAAGGCAGCGAGATCTGCCAGCCCCGGTGCGGGGGCCGTCCCGGCACCGCCCTGGCCCGGTTGCCCGCTATTCTCCTCGCTCCTGAGAATCCCGAGCATCGCCCGCATCTCCCGCAGCGCCCCGCGGCTGGTCTCCTCGATGGACGACAGCGCGCGCCGCGTTTCGTCCGGACGCTCGGCGGCGACGTGATTCGCAACCCCTGCCTGCACCGCGATCACACTCATCGTGTGGGCCACCACGTCGTGAAGCTCCCGCGCAATCCGCAGGCGTTCCTCACCAGCCGCGCGACGAGCCTCGGCCAGCTGCTCCTGGACCCGCTGCTCCGCCCGGGTGCGCAAGCTGTCGGTGTAGAGCCTCTGCTGCTGCACCGCGTAGCCGATCGTCCACGCCACCGTGACGAGCAGCGCGCTCTCTATGACCAGCGCGGCGCTGTGCCGGGTGGGCTGACCGTACGGCAGGTCGAGGAACCCGGTGAGCCCGGCGGTTGGCACCATCACCAGCAAGGACGCGGCGAGCACCCGGAGCGCCCCGCGACGCGGGAGCCGCTGAGGGATCACGTACATCACAAAGGCGACCGCCACCAGCGGCACCGGCCCCCCACGCACGAAGGTGGCGACGGTTCCGACGATCACGACCGACGCGAGCACGGCACGCGGCCAGCGCCGGCGGAACGCCACCGCCAGCAGCGAGAGCACGGCGGTCAGGACGTCCACCAGGTTCAGCCCGCCCAGGTCGGCCGTCCCCTGCCAGAGCAGGGTGGAACCGGCCATCGCCAGCACTGCGGCGGCGCAGTCGATCAGGGCCCAGTGCGTCATGCTCAGACGCTTGAGCAGAGGCGGTCGAAGAGACTCCATGATCGCAATGTAGCCGCCGGGACCCAGGCCCCGCGTCGGTCTGGGGACCGACGAAAAGAGGTGTACCTGAGGCCAGTCGGCCACGTCGAGGTCTGTCCTCAGGCCCGACGCCGTCCCCGCTGTTCGGCGGCACAGTGGACGCCGTCGCCGCGGCACACCGCGGCGAATCGCCCATTGCTACCCGCGATCAGAGGAGGAGCATGACCGCCGTCATCGAGGCCCACGGGTTGGGCAAGCGGTATCGGGGCCGGTGGGCCCTGACAGAGTGCACGCTGTCGATCCCGCCAGGACGGGTGGTGGGGCTGGTCGGCCCCAACGGGGCCGGCAAGTCCACACTGCTGAACCTGGCCTGCGGCCAGCTGAGCCCCACCACCGGAACCATCCGCGTCCTCGGCCACCGGCCCGGGGACGGCCCCGGACAGCTGGCCAGGGTCGGATTCGTTGCCCAGGACACCCCGGTGTACGCCGGCTTGTCGGTCGCTGACCACCTGCACTTCGGCGCCCGCATGAATCCCGCCTGGGACCGCGAGGCCGCGCACCGCCGGATCGAACAGCTCGGCCTCGATCCGCAGCAGAAGGCAGGCAGGCTGTCCGGCGGCCAGCGCGCGCAACTGGCGCTGACCCTCGCCACCGCAAAGCAGCCCGAACTGCTGCTGCTGGACGAGCCAGTGGCCGCCCTCGACCCACTGGCCCGGCGTTCCTTCCTGGTCGGCCTGACGGATTTCGCCGGGGAGCGGGAGGGCAGAACCATCGTCCTGTCCTCCCACGTGATCACCGACCTCGAACGGGTCTGCGACTACCTGCTCCTGATTTCCGGAGCCCGGGTCCAACTGGCCGGGCC
Organism: Kitasatospora sp. NPDC094028; assembly: GCF_049543595.1. Taxonomy (NCBI): domain Bacteria; kingdom Bacillati; phylum Actinomycetota; class Actinomycetes; order Kitasatosporales; family Streptomycetaceae; genus Kitasatospora; species Kitasatospora sp. NPDC094028. The sequence continues at coordinate 9,592 of NZ_JBMVFA010000025.1, forward strand.
GCGCGAGGAACTGATCGCCGAGCACTACCGCATCGTCGGTCCAAGCCGTGCGGCCTCCGCGCTCCCCGCGTCTCTGTCGGTCGTGCAGGAGCACCACGCCGACAACCGGAGCTCGTTCGTCGTCAGGACCACCGCGCCGCTCTCCGAGGGGGACTGGGAAGCCGAGCGCCTCGACCTCGAAGACCTGGTCCTCGCGTACCTGGCCCGCGACCGGCAGGCGCGCAACTCGCATGAATGGGAGGACCTCCGATGACCTGGGTGACCTGGCGCCAGTTCCGTACCCAGGCGACTGTCGGCGCGCTCGCTCTCGCCGCAGCCGCGACCTACCTCCTGGTGCTCGGACTGAACATCCGCAGTGACTACGACCGCAGCCTGGCGGGGTGCATCGCCACGGGCTGCGCGCCCGGCCTCGTCTCGGGCTTCGCGGACAAGTACTCCACCGTCGTGATGCTCACGGACCTGGCCCTGATGACCGTCCCCGGCCTGCTCGGCGTCTTCTGGGGAGCGCCGTTGATCAGCGGGGAGCTGGCAGCCGGAACCCATCGGCTGGCCTGGCACCAGAGTGTCACCCGAACCCGCTGGCTGGCAGTGAAGCTTCTGGTCGTCGGCCTCGGCGCGGTGGCCCTGACGGGACTGCTCGACCTGCTGATGGCCTGGGGCGCGGGCCGGTACGACGCGGTCAAGGCCGCCCGGTTCTCCGCGCTGGTCTTCGGCGCACGCGGCATCGTTCCGCTCTCCTATGCGGCCTTCGCGTTCACCCTGGGAGCCGCCGCCGGCCTGCTGCTGCGACAACCGATTGCCGCCATGGGCCTGACCCTGGCCGTGTTCGCGGCCGTGCAGTTCGCCGTGCCGACCGCCCTTCGGTCGAACTACCTCCCCGCGCGCACTGCGGACATCCGGCTCGACGCGACGACTCTGAGCCACGCCGACGGCATCGTCCAGAATGGCTCGTCGCTCGTGATCGGCGGCATCTCCCTCCCTGACGCCTGGGTCGTTTCCGCCGGCCACGCGGTCGACTCGACCGGTCAACCTCCCGGCGCCGAGAAGATCGATCACTGCTTGAGGCCGGGCCAGTTCAACCAGACGATCAACTGCCTGGCCGGACAGGACCTCCACGTGACTGCCACCTACCAGCCGAACTCCCGTTACTGGCCCTTCCAGCTGATCGAGGCAGCGCTCTACATGGCCGTGACCGCGGCGCTCTCGGGTTTCTGCTTCTTCTGGATCCGACGCCGCACGACCTGACCGGTTCTGCACGGCCTCGAACCACAACGGGTCCGAGACCGGGCTCACGCTCCCCTCGACATGCGCGCGGCGGGTACGAAGCACGCCTACCGAGCGGAGAACGGTGTCCGGGAAGGTGCGCCCAGTCGGCACACTTCCCGGACACACCGACGGCATCGAACCAACCTGCGAAGCACTCGACCGAACCGCCTTCGGGCTGATGATCCGATAATCGGGCGACGCCAGCGCGCGAAGCCACGGCGAAGGCGTGTGGCTGTGCGTGATGGCCGTTACGGTGGGTCACTCTCATAAATGAACGGTTGCGAGAGTTCTGAGAGGCCCCCGGAACGTGTCCGGTTTATCCAGGTCTTCGCTCGCAGAAAACCTCTCAAAACTCCGGCGTTCCGCAAGACGCTTCCGAGAGAATCCCGACATGGATCTGACATCCGATCAGGCAGCATCTGCGGTAGAACGCCACGATTACCCGAAGTGCGAAGCCCCGGTCGGCAGCCCCTGCCGGACGATGGGCGGCGAAAACGGCCAGCCCCGCTACCGTTCCCCACTTGGTTGCGCTTGCATCAAAGGCCGGAGTCCGCTGCACCGCCGCCTGGGCCGGGAGACCCCCGCACCACTGGCTGGTGCGATGCATTTCCCGACCCGCTGGGATCCGTTCCTCCGCGGCACGATGACCATCGCGGAGCTGTACCGCCATCCCACCCAGCACTACGACTTCCACCGCGGCCAACTCACGCTCCAGCAGCGCAGCTGACGGTGGTGGGCATGCTCGTCGGACCCGTCACCCACCACCACCCCCGGCGGTCGGCTCGTCTTCCACGTCTTCTCAGCCCCCGCCGAGTTCATCCGCGAGCTCATCGTCCCCGGCACCCGTGAAGCCGAAATCAGTCAGCCCTCGGCCTGGCAGGGCCGGTCGGAGGCGCCGCCGACGGTGGGGAGGGCGTCGCCCGTGCTGGCCGCATCCGCACCGAGTTGTTCAAATTCGAATCACTCGGTATCGTCAAAGTGATTCAATTTTAAGTTTGAACTTTGCAAGGAGAAGCCCGATGCCGGTACGCCGCCTCAACCACGCGGTGCTCTACATCCGCGACGTCGCGACCTCGGTCGCGTTCTACACCGAGGTGCTGGGCTTCAAGGTCGACACCGAGTTCCCCGGACGTGCCGCCTTCCTCAGCGCCAAGGAGACGCTCAACGACCACGACCTCGGCCTGTTCGCGATCGGCGCCGACGCACCCGGCCCGCAGCCCGGCCGAGTGGGCCTGTACCACCTGGCCTGGGAGGTCGGCACCCTGGGCGAGCTGGCCGAGATCGGCCGGGCACTCGGCGAGCGCGGCGCGCTGGTCGGTGCCACCGACCACCACCACTCCATGTCCTTCTACGCCAAGGACCCGGACGGCAACGAGTTCGAGGTGATGTGGCGGGTACCGCGCGAGGGCTGGCCCGCGCCCGGCGAGGCGCCGAAGATGGGCCCCCTGGACCTTCAGGCCGCCATCGCCCGCTGGGGCGCCGACCTGGCCACCGGCGCCGCCGCCGGCTCCGCCACCTGAGGCTCACCCCGGGAACGGCGAGCCGATCCCCCAGCGCCGCCACCGCCACCAGCCGGCAGGTGTGCGCGGCCTTCGCCGGGCCGCCCGCCAAGCGCTTCGCCACCGGCAACTGGGAGTCGCGCGAGGGCCGGGCACTGCGGCTGGACGGGGCGGTCGCGTGGATCGAGTGCGAAGTCGCGGACAGCGTCGCGGCCGGGGACCACACGGCCGTGCTGGGCCGGGTGCGGTCACTCGACGCCGCCGACGACGGGAGGCGCCGACCACTGGTGTTCCATCGCGGCCGGCTCGTCCGGCTGGACCGGGCCCACACCGGACACGCGCCCACCGGCTCCTTCTACCGGCGGGATGGCTGACACCCTGTCAGGAAGGGACCCGACCCGGCCTGTCCTGCGCGCTCGGAGCGGGCCCGCCCTCCGTGAGCCGACGCGAGACCGCACGGGCCGCCGCCCGGACCGCCGGGCCGTAGCCCGCCTCGGCGAAGCCGCTGCCGGGCGCCACGACGGACAGCGCCGCCACCACCTCGCCGCCGTCACGCACCGACGCGGCCACGGTGGCGACCGGCCAAGGGTGCTGCTGGCGCCCGAAGACGAAATCGGCCCGGCGCACCTGCGCGAGGACCCGGCGCAACTCGGCCGCGGTGGGGATGTCGTCGTTGCCCGGCTCGGGCCGGTAGGCATCGATCGCACGGGCCTGGACCTCGGGCGGCGCGAAGGCCAGCAGCACCAGACCGACGCCCGTCGAGGCCAGCGGCAGGCGGCCGCCCACGCGGTAGCGCACGGGGCTCGCGTCCAGCGCCGACAGGCGCTCCACCAGCACCGCCTCGTCCTCGTCCCGCACGGCGAGCAGCACGTGCTGCCGGGTGACGTGGAACAGGTCCTCCATGAACGGCATCGCAACGGACCGCAGGCCGTGCCCGCGCGGCGCCAGCGAAGCGGTCTCCAGCAGCCGCAGCCCCACCACGTAGCGCCCGTCCTCCAGACGCTCCAGCGCTCCCACCCCGACCAGCGACCGGGCCAGGCGCAGCGCGCTGCTGCGCGGGATGCCGCTGCGCCCGGCGAGCTCGGCGAGGGCGAGCGCGCGGTGGTCGCTGTCGAACGCGCCGAGCAGCGCAAAGGCACGGTCGATGACCGGCTGGCCCTCGGCGGGCCGACCGCCCCGGCGTGCCTGACCTGAGTCAGCCGCATTCTGTGTTTCATTCATCGGAATCACCCATGCCACTGTACGGTCACCCTTCCTATCGTGGCAGCCGTACCGCCGTACGGGCCACCACCGTACGGAGCAGCCACCACCGAGGAGATCCCCATGACCCCGACCGGACTCGTGGACGTCCACGCGCACTTCGTGACCGACGGCTACACCGCGGCGGCCCGCTCCGCCGGCGTCGAGCATCCCGACGGGATGCCGGGCTGGCCCGAATGGAGCGTCGATCAGCAACTCGACCTGATGGAACGCTGCGGGATCGAGAAGTCCTACCTGTCGGCCTCTTCCCCCGGCGTGCACTTCGGGGACGACCACGCCGCCCGCACGCTGGCACGCGAGGTCAACGCCTTCGCGGCCTCGGTCCGCGCCGCCCACCCGGAGCGCTTCGGCCACTTCGCCTCCCTGCCGCTGCCGGACGTCGAGGGCGCGCTCACCGAGGCCGGCCACGCCCTCGACGTCCTCGGAGCGGACGGCATCGCGGTGGAGACCAACCACCACGGCCACTACCTGGGCGATCCCCGCTTCGAGCCGCTGTGGCAGGAGCTCGACCGACGCGGGGCCCTCGTCTTCGTCCACCCCACCTCGCCGCCGAGTGCCGACGCCATCGCCCTGGGGCGCCCGCGGCCCCTGCTGGAGTTCCTCTTCGACACCGCCCGCACCGCGAGCGACCTGCTCTTCCGTGGCGTCCTCGCGCGGTACCCGCGCATCCGCTGGATCCTGACCCACGGCGGCGGCGCGCTGCCCCTGCTCGCCGACCGCATGGAGGCATTCCGCCCGATGCTCGGCGACACCGGGGACCCGGCCACCGTCGTCGAACAGCTGGGACGCCTCTGGTACGACATGGCCGAGACGCCCTTCCCCCGCCAGATCGCAGCGGTCGACGCCGCGTTCGGCACCGAGCGCCTGTTGTACGGGAGCGACTCCTGCTGGACCCCGCCCGCGGGGGTCCTCGCGCAGGTCGCCTCCATCGACTCAGCCGCCCCGCCGCGCGAGGACGACACCTGGCGCGTTCTCACCACACGAAACGCCCGGCGCCTGCTCGCCGCCGGAAGCTGAACCACTCCGGCCACCGAACCTCGGAAGAAGGACGCCACGCCTGCCAGCCCCGCCGCCGCCCTGCTCCTGCGCTCCGCCACCGTGACCGGGCAGTCCTGCGCTCGCCGTCGCCGAGCGGGCCGCGGTCGGCTCGGCGGTCCCGTCCTCGGCCCACAGGGGGAGTTCCATGGGCTCGGAGGGGTCGAGCACCCTGGCGCCCGACCCCGCAGCCAGGGAAGAACCCGCCGCCGCTCCGGCTGCGGCCGCGTCCGCATCCGCCAGCTCGTCCCAGATGCTCTCGTCGACCGCCGAAGGAACTCCGAGCACGAGATCGTCGTGTTCGGGTGGATCCAGTGAGCGCATTCTCCATCTCCCACGAAAACGAACCACTTGGCTGCTGATCTGCTTCATGGACGGAGCACCCGGAGTGGAACGCGTCCCATCCATTGCAGACCGCACCCGGTGTAGCACACGGTCATTCCGCTGTTCCGGTCGACGCGACCACGCAGGCCGGATCCCCTGAGCCTGCCGCTACTCGTCCAGACCCCACGTCAAGCCGTAATCGCACGGTTCACACCATGGGCTCACGAACGTCGAACAGGCGTGGCGTTGAGGTCGGGCAACCCCGGCCTGGAGGAACGTGTCGGTGATCACCGACAAGGAGAAATCGTGATCGTCAGGACACCCGTGATCTCAACTGCGGCGAGTATCACGACACCGCCACCCGTGGCCGCCGCCGGTGCTCCACGCGACATGGAATTCGCAAAACTCCCCGATACCTACGCCCCGGCGGTCCAGAGCATTCGTGCTGCTGTGGAATCCGGAGACCACCTGACGGCAACCACCCTGGCAGACGAACTTCTGCGGCAGGTCTCCATGGACCACGGCGCTCTGCATCCTGCAGCGCTGAGGGCGATCGAGGTGCGCGCACACGTCGCGGTTTGTTGCCACGAGTACGAGCAGGCGGCCGAGCTCTACTCCTCCGCAGCAGCCGGCTGGGCAGGGCGCGGGTCATCCGAACAACTACCGGCCACCCGCAACGCGGTGATCTGCCGACGACTGGCAGCGGACGCTGCAGCAGCCCCCAAGGCCCCAGCACGCCTTGCGAGAGCCCCGCACGAACGTGCGCAGCCGAAGCAGCACTTCCTGCGACGCGGCCTGACACCGGTCGTTCTCGCCGCGGTACTCGTCGGCCTCACGTTCACGGGCGGCGAGCGCCGCACACCCGCCCCGACCTCGGTGACCGCGAGCCCGGGGCTTCCCATGGCTCCGGTCATCGCCGCGGCGCTCGATCACCCGCAGGTGCAACCAGCGGCGCCTCCGCCTCCCCGGCCGTCAGCGGTGCCCGCTCCCCCTCCGGACGACGGTTCCCTCCCACGCGACGACGCAGGGGCCCCGACCGGCGGCACCGCGTCCGCGGATCTCGGAGCAGCACCTCGCGCCCGGCCACGTGTTGCGCCAACGGCGAAGTCGTGGACGTCAGGACAGCAGCGCCAGGATCCCGTGAGTCCGCCGCCCGCACCTTCGCCTGCTGCTCCCCCGTCCCGCCAGGGCGGGGACCCTGCGGACCGCCTCCACTCGCCCCGGTTGGCCCGTCTGTGTGCCAACCTGCAGACCCAGGTCGGCCGTCTTCCCGACACCGTGCCGGAGCTGTGCAGCCGGGGACCTGGACGATGAGCGGCTCGGCCCGGTCCGCCCGATCACGGCTCACTCGCGCACCACGCGACGACGAACGCCGAACGCACCACTCCTGCTGCGCTCGGAGGCGATGGCTCCTACCGGACATCCAGCGAGTTAGTACTCGTTGCCACATCGGGCTCGGGCGAGGACGCCGCGTCCTGCGGGTGACCCGAACGCTGGGCGGCCCGCTCATGGCCAGCGGGCGGCAGGTGCAGCCGGCCCCGGGCCGGTGGGAGCATGGCCGGTATGGATGCCGTACGGACGCTGGTGGTGCTGCGGCACGCGAAGTCCGCCTGGCCCGATGTCCCGGATGCCGAGCGGCCGCTCGCGCCGCGCGGGCGCCGTGATGCCCCGGCGGCGGGCGCGTGGCTGAGCGAAGCGGCGCTGCTGCCCGATCTGGTGGTGTGCTCGCCCGCCCGGCGCGCCGCCGAGACCTTCGAGTTGGCCTGCGGGCAGTGGCGGCGCCGCCCGCCGGTCGCGTTCGACCCCCGGGTGTACGGCGCCGACGCCGCCGGGCTCGTCGAGGTGCTGCGCGACGTCGAGGAGGCGGTGGGCACGTTGCTGCTGATCGGGCACCAGCCCGCGCTGCAGGACCTCGTCCTGGACCTGTCCGCCGGCACCCGGGGCGAGGCCGTCGAGCGGCTGCGCCGGAAGTTCCCCACCTGCGGCCTCGCCGTGGTGCGCATCGCCTGGCCGTGGACGCGGCTGGGGCCGGGAGCGGGACGGTTGGTCGACTTCGCTGTGCCCCGGGGTTGAACCCTGCCACCGGGTACTGAGGAAACGGACGGACCGCGAGGACGGAGGGCCGACTGATGACGCAGAACACGGACGTCGTGGTGATCGGGATGGGTGTGGGCGGCGAGCACGTCGCCGAGCGGCTGGCCGAGGAGGGGCTGGACGTCGTGGGGGTGGAGGCCGAGCTGGTGGGCGGGGAGTGCCCGTACTGGGCGTGCGTCCCGAGCAAGATGATGATCCGCGCCGCGAACCTGCTCGCCGAGGCCCGTCGCATCCCCGGCATGGCCGGGCGCGGGACGGTCGAGCCGGACTGGAAGCCCGTCGCGGACCGGATCCGGGACGAGGCGACCGACGACTGGGACGACCGGGTGGCCGTCGACCGCTTCACCGGCAAGGGCGGCCACTTCGTGCGGGGCCGGGCCCGGCTGGCCGGGCCGGGGCGGGTCGAGGTGGCGGGGCGGGAGTTCGCGGCGCGCCGCGGCGTGGTGCTGGCCACCGGGAGCCGACCGGCGCTGCCGCCGGTGCCCGGGCTGGACGAGGTGCCGTACTGGACCAACCGGGACGCCGTCTCCGTGGCGGAGCCGCCCGACTCGCTGCTGGTGCTGGGTGGTGGGGCGATCGGGCTCGAACTCGCCCAGGCCTTCGCCCGGTTCGGCAGCCGGGTGACCGTGGTCGAGGCCATGGACCGGCTGCTTCCCGCCGAGGAACCCGAGACCGGCGCGCTGCTGGCCGAGGCCCTGGGCGCGGACGGGATCACCGTCCGCACCGGCGTCCGGGCCACCGGGGTGCGCCACGACGGGCAGGGGTTCCGGCTGTCCCTCGACGACGGCGGGGAGGTGGCCGGGCACCGGCTGCTGGTCGCGACCGGGCGCCGTGCCGACCTCACCGGCCTCGGTCTGGAGACGGTGGGCCTCGACCCGGGTGCCCGCGCCCTGGCCGTCGACGGGCAGCAGCGGGCCGGGGAGCGGCTCTGGGCGGTGGGCGACGTGACCGGCCGGGGCATGTTCACCCACGTCGCGATGTACCAGGCCGGGATCGCCGTCCGCGACCTCCTCGGCACGCCCGGCCCGGACGCGGACTACCGCGCGCTGCCCCGGGTCACCTTCACCGACCCCGAGGTCGGCTCGGTGGGCCTGACCGAGCGGGCCGCCCGCGAGAAGGGCCTGCGGGTGCGGACCGGCACGGCCTCGATCCCGTCCTCCACCCGGGGCTGGATCCACAAGGCCGGCAACGCGGGCCTGATCAAGCTCGTCGAGGACGCCGACCGGGGTGTGCTGATCGGCGCCGGCTCGGTCGGGCCCGCGGGCGGCGAGGTGCTGTACGGGCTCGCGGTAGCCGTCCAGGCCGAGGTGCCGGTCGAGCGGCTGCGGCACATGATCTTCGCGTACCCGACCTTCCACCGCGCCGTCGAGGACGCGCTGCGGGAGCTGCGCTGACCGACCCCGGACCGGCCGGGCCCTACGCCTGCGCGACGGCTTCCAGTGGGCTCAGGGCGGCGGCCCGGCGGGCCGGGGCGGTCGCGGCGACGGCGCCGATGGCGAGGGAGAGCGCGCACACGAGGAGCAGGGTCCCCCAGGGCAGGGCCAGGGTGTACTGCTTCACCGCGCCGTTGGCCAGGGCGCCGAGGGCCCAGGCGCTGAACAGGCCGCCGGCCAGGCCGAGCAGGGTGCCGAACGCCGCGACGGCCAGGGCTTCCAGGCGGATCATCCGGCGGATGCCGGCGCGGTCCGTGCCGATGGCGCGCAGGACGCCGATCTCGCGGGTGCGTTCGGCGACCGACATGGCCATGGTGTTCACGATGCCGAGACCGGAGATCACGGCGCCGAGGGCGAGCAGGCCGTACATCAGGGTGAGCAGGTTGCCCACGGTGCCCGCTGCCTCGTGCACGAGGTCGGTGCGGTTCTGGACCTTGAGCAGCGGATTGTCGCCGACCGCGGTGCGCAGGTCGTGTGCGCTGGTGCCGTCGCCGCGCACGAGGATGCGCTGGAGGGAGTCGGGCAGGTGGCTGTTGCGCTGGACTTCCGCGCGGGTGCCGAGGACGTCGTGGGCGGTGGGGTTGTCCTGGTAGACCCCCACGACGGTGTACTCGGTGAGGCCCTGTTCCCGGCCGATGCGGGCGTTGACCCGGCTGCCCGTGGTGAGGCCGCTCTCCCCCGCGGTGGTGGCGGAGACGGCGATCCGGCCGGGCCCGAGGTCCTTGGCGGAGCCGCTGAGGAAGTCGAGCGTCATGACCTCGCCCACCGTGTCGCGGTCGACGCCGGAGACGGTCCGGACCTTGCCGCCGATGATCAGGGTGGAGTCGGCGACGGCGCTGGCGGTCCGTACGCCGGGGGCGTGGGCCACCCGCTGGACGGCGGCCGGGTCGATGCCGCTCATGGTGGTGTTGGTGCTGATCACGTAGTCGGCGCCGAGCCCGGCCGCGGCCTGGTGGTCGAGGGCCCGGCTGGTGGAGTCGCCCAGGACGGCGAGGCCGGTGACCATCGCGGTGCTGATCAGCACGGTGGCGGCGGTCGCGGCGGTGCGGCGGGGGTCGCGCAGCGCGTTCTGCTGGGCGAGCCGACCGGCGGTGCCGAAGCGGCGGGTGAAGCGTCCGGTCAGCCGGAGGACCGGGGCGGCGAGGGCGGGCGCGACCGTGATCAGGCCGACGACCAGCAGGCCGCAGCCGAGCACCCCGGCGTCGAGGTTGTCCTGGGCGGCGTCCTTCGCGGTGGTGGCGAGGTGGACCAGCAGGCCGACGCCGAGGACGAGCAGGGCCGTTCCGGCGAGCGGGCGCAGCCGGGAGCGCGGGGCGGGCTGTGCGGCTGTGCGCAGGGCCTCGATCGGGGCGATCCGCGCGGCACCGCGGGAGGGCAGCCAGGCGGCGAGGACGGTGACGCCGACCCCGACGAGGAGCGCCGCCGCGACCGGGCGCGGGCCGATCACCAGTGCACCGGTGGGCAGTTGGTTCCCGTCGCTGCTCAGCAGGCCGGGCAGCGCCCGGGCGATGCCGAGGCCGGCGAGGAACCCGGCCGCGGAGGCGGCGAGGCCGACCAGCAGGGCTTCGAGGAGGAGCGAGCGCACGACCTGGCGGCGCGTCGCGCCGATCGCCCGCAGGAGGGCGAGTTCCCGGGTGCGGCGGGCGACGAGCATGGTGAAGGTGTTGATGATCAGGAAGGAGCCGATGAACAGGGCGACGGCGGCGAACACCATCGGCAGCTTCTGGTAGCCGCGGGTCAGGGTCCCGACATAGACGGCCTGCTGGTCGGCGAGCGCCTGGCCGGTGGTCGCCTCGGCCCCGGCCGGGAGCACCGCGGTGACCTGCTGGGCCAGCGCGTACTGGCTGACGCCGGGCGCGGCGGACAGGTCGATGCTGCCGTAGTGGCCCGGGGCGGCGAACAATTGCTGGGCGGTGGCCCGGTCGAACAGGGTGAGGGTGCCGCCGGCGCCGACCCGGGTGTCGTCGGTGGTGACGGTGCCGACGAGGCGCTTGGTCATGGCCGGGCCGTCGGTGGCCAGCGTGACGGTGTCGCCGATGCGCAGGCGCCCGGCGGCGGCGGTGCCCCGGTCGACGGCGATCTCGTCGCCGCCGGTCGGGGCGTGGCCCTGGACCAGGGGGTAGCGGGCGTCCTTGCCGTCGTTGCCGGGGACGTAGGCGGCGCCCAGGTTCGAGCCGAGGTGGACGCGCAGCGGCGTGCCGTCGGCCGCGTTCAGGGTGGCCGGGCCGTCTGCGGAGGGCCGTACGGCGGCCACGCCGGGCACCTCGGCGAGCCGGTGCGCGAGCCCGTCCGTCAGGGGGCTCGGTCGGTCGGTGGCGCCGGCCGGAGCGGTGGCCGTGGCCGTGACGCTGACGGCGGTGTCGGCGAAGTTCCGGGACGCGGCGGCCCGGTAGGCGGCGGCCGTGGAGTCCGCGAAGACGAGGGTACCGGAGACGAACGCGACCCCCAGGCAGACGGCGAGGACGGTCATCAGCAGACGCGCCCGGTGCCCGAGGACGTTGCGCAGGGCTGTACGCAGCATGGTCAACTCTCAGGAACGGTGGGGTGGATGGCGGGTGGACCGGCGGGGCTTACCGGCTGTCCCCGGTGAGCCGCGGCATCGCGTCGAGCACGCGGTCCGGGGTGGGGTGCGCCATCTCGTCGACCAGTCGGCCGTCGGAGAGGAAGACCACGCGGTCGGCGTATCCGGCCGCGACCGGGTCGTGGGTGACCATGACGACGGTCTGGCCCAGTTCGCGCACCGAGTCGCGCAGGAAGCCGAGGACCTCGGCCCCGGCGCGGGAGTCGAGGTTGCCGGTGGGCTCGTCGCCGAAGACGATCGCGGGCCGGGAGGCCAGGGCGCGGGCGACCGCGACGCGCTGCTGCTGCCCGCCGGACAGCTCGGCGGGCCGGTGGCCGAGGCGCTGGGAGAGGCCGACCATGGCGATCACCCGGTCCAGCCACTGCGGGTCGGGCTTGCGGCCGGCGAGGTCCATCGGCAGGGTGATGTTCTCCAGCGCGGTCAGGGTGGGCAGCAGGTTGAACGCCTGGAAGACGAAGCCGATCCGGTCCCGGCGCAGCCGGGTGAGCTGCCGGTCGCCGAGCCCGCCCAGTTCGGTGGTGCCGACGCGTACGGAGCCGGAGGTGGGGGTGTCGAGCCCGGCGGCGCAGTGCAGCAGGGTGGACTTGCCGCAGCCGGAGGGGCCCATGATCGCGGTGAACTCGCCCTCGCGGAAGCCGACGCTGACCTGGTCCAGCGCGGTGACCCGGGTCTCGCCGCTGCCGTAGACCTTCGTCAGGCCGGTGGTGGCGGCCGCGATCCCGGGCGTCGAGTGCGGCGCGTACGGGTGCTGCGGGGCGATGGTCACGAGGGCTCCTCTTCGGGTGCGGACGGTTGCACGACGAAGGGTGTCCGGGGGACGTATCGGGGCGTGGGCCGCCGTGTATCGGCGGCCGCGCCACTGTGTATCGGCTCCGCGTCATCAGCTCCGCGGCATCAGTTCGGTGGCGGCCCGCCGGTCCGGTCCGGCAGGCGCAGGGTGGCGACCGCGCCGCCGTCCGGGGCGTTGGCCAACCGCAGTTCGGCGCCGATCAGTTGGGCCTGTCCGAGGGCGATGGTCAGGCCGAGGCCGTGGCCCGAGCCGCGCTCCGGGGCGCCGGTCTGGAAGCGGCGCGGGCCGTGCCGCAGCAGTTCCTCCGGGAAGCCGGGGCCGTGGTCGCGCACGACGACCGTGCGGCCTTCGACGGTGACCTCGACCGGGGCGCCGCCGTGCCGGTGGGCGTTGGTGACGAGGTTGCCGACGATCCGTTCGAGGCGGCGCGGGTCGGTCTCCACGGTCTCCGCGGCCGTCTGGCGGACCTCGGTGTCGTGCCCGGTGCGCGCCACGGCCTCGGTGACCACGGCGCCGAGCGGCGCCCGGACGTGGGCGGGCCGTTCGGCGCCGGCATCCAGGCGGGAGACCTCCAGGAGGTCCTCGACCAGGTCGCGCAGGTCCCGCACCCGGGCCCGGAGCAGGTCCTCCGTCTCACCGGGCTCCAGCAGGTCGACGGCGGCCAGCAGACCGCCGACCGGGGTGCGCAGTTCGTGGGCCACGTCGGCGGTGAACCGGCGCTCGGCGCGCAGCCGCGCGCTGAGGGTGTCGGCCATCAGGTCGACGGTGGCGGCGATGTCGGCGACCTCGTCGGTGCCCTTGGCCGGCCCGGTGCGGGCGTCGAGGTCTCCGGCCGAGATGCGTCGGGCGGTCTCGGAGACCTGTCGCAGCCGGCGGGCGAGCACCCCCGCCCCGTAGACGGCCAGTGGTGCGGCCGCCGCGAGGGCGACCAGCGAGGCCACCGCCATGGCCGCGTCCAGCCTGGGCACGTCGGACAGTTCCGGGCCCGTGTTGACCTCGAAGGCGAGCACCGGGCTGCCGGGGCCGCCGGTCCGCTGGGCGGCCCAGACCATCTGCCCGGCCACGACCACGTGCCGGGCGTCGTCGGCCGGGTCGCGCAGTGCGGAGGGCAGGCCGGGCGGGTCGAGCTCGGCGCCGTCCGCCAGGGTGCCGGTGCGGCGGTACGTCTCCATCGCCGAGTACACGGAGTTGAAGGCCCGCGCCTCGGCCCGGCCGCGGATGTCCTGTTCCGTCCACAGGTGCACCAGGACGCCGACCGCGACGGCGACCAGGCAGGCGGTGGCCGCGGCCAGTGCGGCGATCTTCCAGCGCAGGGACGCGCGGGCCGGCCGCATCCGCGGGTACGGACGCACCGGGCTCAACGCCTGAGCTTGTAGCCGAAGCCGCGGACGGTCTCGATCCGTTCCCGTCCGAGCTTGCGGCGCAGCCGCTGCACGCACAGGTCCACGACCCGGCTGTCGCCGTCCCAGCCGTAGTCCCAGACGTTGCGCAGCAGGGTGTGCCGCTCCAGCACGATGCCGGGGTTGGCGGCGAACTCCAGCAGCAGTTTCAGTTCGGTCGGGGTCAGCGCCACCGGGCTCCCGGCGACGGACACCTCCAGTGCGGCGGTGTCGATCCTCAGGTCGCCGAAGGCCAGGGCCTCCCCGCCTGCGGGCCGCTCCTCGCCTGCCGCGCCCGCCACGCCGGCCGCCGGTTCGGGTGCCTGGGCGGGCGGGTAGGCGGCCCGGCGCAGCAGCGAGCGGATGCGCGCCACGAGCACGTAGGTGTCGACGGGCTTGACCACGTAGTCGTCGGCCCCGGCCTCCAGGCCGGCGACGACGTCGAGCCCGTCACCGCGTGCGGACATCATCAGCACGGGGACCAGGCTGCTCTCCCGGACTCTGCGGCAGAGCCCGATGCCGTCCAGGCCGGGCAGCATCACGTCCAGGATCAGCAGGTCGAAGTCCTCGTCGCGGAACAGCTCCAGCCCGGTCAGCCCGTCCGCCGCGACCTGCACCCCGTAGCCGTAGCGCTCCAGCGCGACCGCGAAGGAGCGGCGCATCAGCTCGTCGTCCTCCACGAGCAGCACACGGACGGGGGGCAGGGCCGCCGGGGCGGGCGAGGACACGGGCGGACAACCCCTCTCGGACGGTCTGGTGCGGCATCGCGGCCCCGGCTGCGCGCCGGGCGGCGACCAGAAGGGAACGATACGGCACAGATCGTTCTCGACGACCGCGCCCGTCTGCGGCCGGTGCCCGGCGGGCGGGCGCCGACGCGGTGGGCGTCGCCCCGCGCGGCGGGGCGACGCGGGAGGCCCGTGGGGGCTTCGAGCGGCCGTCGCCCGTTCGGCCGACATACGCTGGCTCTGATCGCCCCGCCCCACACCCTGCCGGAGGGCCGATGATCGGACGCCGCCCCGCCGGCCGACCGAGCGCGGACGAACTGCTGACCGAGCTCGGCCGGCTGACCGCGTCCGCGCTGGAGCAGGCCGAGCTGCAGCGGGCCCGGGTGGAGCTGGCCGAGGCGCTGCAGCGGGTGCTGCTGCCCTCCGCGCTGCCGCAGCTGCCCGGTCTGCGGGCGGCGGCCCGGTACGCGCCGGCCCGGCACGGTCTGAGCGTCGGCGGTGACTGGTACGACGGCTTCCTGCTGCCGGACGGCTCGGTCGCCTTCTCGCTCGGCGACGTCCAGGGCCACGACGTGGAGGCGGCGGCGATCATGGGCCAGGTGCGGGTCGGTCTGCGTGCCGTGGCGGCCTCGGCCGCCGATCCCGGCGAGGTCCTGCAGCGGGCCAACGACCTGCTGATCTCGATGGACAGCCGCCGCTTCGCCACCTGCAGCTTCCTGCGCTACGACCCGGCCACCGGGGAGCTGTCGCACGCCAGGGCCGGGCACGTCCCGCCGGTCTGGGCGACCGGTGACGGCCGCTGGGGGCACAGCGCCGACGACGGCGGTCCGCCGCTCGGTGTGCTGCCCGACCAGACGTATCCGGTGGACCGCCGCCGGCTCGCCGGAGCGGAGGTGGTCGCGTTCGTGACTGACGGCGTGGTCGAGGGGCCGGCGTTCCCGATCGAGGCCGGGCTGGCGCGGGTGGCGGCCGTGCTGCGGGAGCGGGTCGAGGAGGGGCCGGACGGGCTGGCCGCGGCGCTGCTGGAGGTCGCCGACCTGACCGGGCACGCCGACGACGCCGCGGTGCTGGTCCTGCGCCACGACGGCTGAGGCCGCCCGGGCGGGCGCCCGTGCGTGTCACGCCCGCCCCGGGCCGCCGGAACGTAGTCAGATGGCTACCGTGCCGCCGACCACCACGCCCCGCCGCCGCGATCCCCGTCACCTGGCCCTGACCGCCCTGCTCCTGCTCGCGGTCACCGCGGTCTACCTCGCGGCCGGGCGGATCGGCCTGCTGGAGCAGGTGGTGATCGGCGGGGCCAAGGTCACCCCGCTCTGGCCGCCGACCGGGATCGCGCTCACCTGCCTGCTGCTGTTCGGGCTCCGCATCTGGCCGGCCGTGGCGCTCGGCGCCTTCCTGGTGATCGCCTCCTCCGGGCCGCCGACCTGGGGCTCGCTCGGCGTCGTGGCCGGGAACACGCTGGCCCCGGTGGCCGCGTGCCTGATGCTGCGCCGGGCCGGTTTCCGGATCGAGCTGGACCGGCTCCGGGACGGGATGGCGCTGGTCTTCCTGGGGGCGCTCGCCGGGATGCTGATCAGCTCCACCATCGGCACCGCCGTCCTGGTCCTGAACGGCGACCTGACGGCCGGCGGGTTCTGGTCCACCTGGTCGGCCTGGTGGACGGGCGACGCGATGGGGGTGCTGGTGGTGACCCCGGTGGCGCTGGCGCTGCGCACGGCCCGGCTGCCCGCCGATCGCCGCCCGTCCGACTGGGTGGAGCCCGTCCTGCTGCTGGCCAGTACCGCCGGCGCCACCGTGATCGCCACCTCCACCACGCTGAGCCTGCTCTTCCTGGTCTTCCCGTTCCTGATCTGGGCGGCGCTGCGGTTCCAACTGCTCGGGGCGGCGCCCTGCGTCCTGCTGATCTCGCTGATCACCATCACGGCGGCCACCAACCGGGCCGGCCCGTTCGCCGGGCACGGGCTGGTCGCCGCCATGGTGACGCTGCAGGCCCTCAACGGGTGCGCGGCGCTCACCGGCCTGCTGCTGGCCGCGATCGTCGCCGAGCAGCGTGACACCTACCGACGGATCGAGCAGGCCACGGTCGAACTGGCCGAGGTCGTCAACCGCCTGGCGCCCGGCAAGGCCGACACCGGCCGCTGGCTGCCGCAGGAGGACGGCGACCGCTGAGCGGTTCTGCGCGGAGGGCCGGAACACCGCGCCCACTACACTTCGGCCATGCTCAAAGCTGACCGGACCGCCCGGATTCTGTCGCACATCGCCGAGGCCGGCAGTGCCGACGTACACGAGCTGGCCGCACTCCTCCAGGTGTCTCCGGCCACCGTCCGCCGCGACCTGCAGGAACTGCACGACCAGGGCCTGCTGCACCGCACCCGCGGCGGGGCCGTCACCGGCGCCGTCAACCTCGAACTGCCGCTGCGCCACAAGCACGGCACGCGCCAGGCCGAGAAGCGGCGGATCGCCCTGGCGGCCGACCGGCTGGTGCCGGACGGCGCGGTGGTCGGCCTGACCGGCGGCACCACCACCAGCGAGCTGGCCCGGGTGCTGGCCGAGCGCGGCGGGATCACCATCGTGACCAACGCCGTCAACATCGCGGCCGACCTGATCGTCCGTCCGGAGGTGCGCCTGATGGTGGTCGGCGGCATCGCCCGGACCACCAGCTACGAGCTGGTCGGGCCGGCCGCCGAGCGGATGCTCGCCGAGTACCACCTCGACCTCGCCTTCATCGGCGTGGACGGCCTGACCCAGGAGGGCTGCACCACGCACGACGAGATGGAGGCCCAGACCGACCGGGCCTTCCTGCGCAGCAGCGCGCGGTCGGTCGTCCTGGCGGACAGCACCAAGGTCGGCCGGATCACCTTCGCCAGGATCTGCCCGCTCAGCGACGTCCACGAGCTGGTCACGGACGACGAGTTGAGCGCCGCCCAGGAGGAGGCGATCTGCGCCAACGGCCTCCACGTCCGGCGCGCCTGACGTATCGTCAGCTCACCGAGCCCGGCCCGGAGCCGCCCTCCGGCCGGGCGTTCTTTTGCAGCCGCAATTGTCATGCAACGGTCCGATAACGGTCTCCGGAGACCACCTCGACCGGACGGCCCGCCTCGGGAATACTGCCCGACGCAGCCAGCACTTTCGATTCTGCTCAAAACCAGCGCTCTTCAAGCATCTCGGATCACACCAGATCACGATCGAAGCACACGGCGTACGAAGGCGGTAACTGCGGTGCACAAACGATTCCTCGCCCTCACCACGGCCTGCGCCCTGGGCGCGCTCGCCCTCACGGCCTGCGGGAGCGGCAGCGACGGCGGCGGCGCCGACGCGGACGGCAAGGTGACGCTCAAACTGGTGGCCGCCGACTACGGCGACAAGGAGTCCAACAGCTCCCGGACGTACTGGAACAACCTCGCCGCCGCCTTCACCGCCGCCAACCCGAAGATCCGGGTCGACGTCCAGGTGGTCAACTGGAACGACATCGACAAGCAGGTCCGCACGATGATCCAGAGCGGCAACGTGCCGGACGTCCTGCAGACCGGCGGCTACGCCGACAAGGTCGCCGACGACCTGCTCTACAAGGCCGAGGACGTGCTCTCCACCGGCACCCGGGCCGACTTCATCGACAGCTTCGCCGAGGCCGGCCGGGTCAAGGGCGTGCAGTACGGCATCCCGTTCGTCTCCTCCGCCCGCGCGCTCTTCTACAACAAGACCCTGTTCCAGCAGGCCGGCATCACCCAGCCGCCCGCCACCTGGGAGGACGTCCGCAAGGACGCCGAACTCCTCAAGGTCAAAGCCCCCGGCGCCACCCCGTACGCCCTGCCGCTCGGCCCCGAGGAGGCCCAGGGCGAGAGCATGATGTGGGAGCTCGGCAACGGCGGCGGCCCCACCGACAAGGACGGCGCGTACACCCTCGACAGCCCGGCCAACGTCGAGACCTTCAGCTGGCTCAAGGCCAACCTCGTCGGCCCCGGCCTCACCTACGCCAACCCGGCCACCACCGACCGCAAGACCGCGTTCGCCGACTTCGCCGCCGGCAAGGCCGGCATGCTCAACGGCCACCCCTCGCTGATCCAGATGGCCCGCGACGGCAAGGTCGACTACGGCGTCGCGCCCATCCCCGGCAAGGCCGGCCCGCTCAAGTCCACGCTCGGCGTGGCCGACTGGATGATGGCCTTCAAGAAGAACGGCCACCGCGACCAGATCCGCACCTTCCTCGACTTCGTCTACGCCAAGGACAACACGCTCCGGTTCGACGAGACCTACAACCTGATGCCCGTCACCCAGGACACCCTGCGCGAGATGACCGGCAGCGGCAAGCACAAGGACCTCGAACCCTTCTTCGCGCTGCTCCCGCACGCCGCCTTCTACCCGCTCGGCGACACCAGCTGGGACACCGTCTCGGCCGAGCTGAAGAAGACCGTCGGCACCGCCCTCACCGACGACCCGGCCAAGGTGCTCGGCGCCCTGCAGAAGAAGGCCAAGGACACCGCCGCCGACAACAAGTAGCCGGCCGGCCCCTTCGCACCACCCACCCGGTGGCCGCCGCCGAGCCGAACCCCCGTGAGAGGCAAGCCCGTTGTCCCAGCACTCCCCCGCCCCCGCCCGGGGCGCACCGCCCGCGCGGACGCCGCGCCGCCGGGGCCGGCTCGGCCCGCTGCCCTGGATCGCGCCCGCCGTCCTGCTGATCCTGTTCGTCGTCCTGTGGCCCGTCTACGAGATGGTGCGCACCTCGTTCCTGCGCATCAGCACCAGCGGCTTCGTCCGCGGCTCCGCCGGGCTGGACAAGTACCGCAAACTGTTCGGCGAGACCGACCTCGGCCACGTCCTGCTGGCCACCGTCCTGTGGACCGTCGCCGTCGTCGGCCTGACCATGATCGTCTCGCTCGGCCTGGCCCAGCTGTTCGACCAGCGCTTCCCCGGCCGCCGGTTCGCCCGCTGGGCGCTGATCGCGCCCTGGGCGGCGTCCGTCCTGATGACCGCCATCGGCTTCCGCTGGATGCTCGACCGGACGGCGGGCGTGCTCAACACCGCGATGACCGACCTCGGCCTGATCGACGGGCCGCGCGACTGGCTCGGCGACCCGTCCACCGCCTGGCCGTGGATGATCGGCGTCGCCGTCTTCGTCTCGCTGCCGTTCACCACCTACACCCTGCTGGCCGGCCTGCAGACCGTCCCCGCCGAGGTGTCCGAGGCGGCCAGGGTGGACGGCGCGAGCGCCTGGCAGGCGTACCGGCGGATCACCCTGCCGCTGCTGCGCCCGGCGTTCCTGGTCGGGCTGGTGATCAACCTGATCAACGTCTTCAACTCCTTCCCCGTCATCTGGGGCATGACCCAGGGCGGCCCGAGCAGCGACACCGCCACCAGCACGGTGTTCATGTACCAGCTGAAGGCCACCGACATCGGCGAGTCCGCGGCCATGTCGGTGGTCAACTTCGCCCTCGTGGTGCTGCTGGTGCTGCTCTTCCTCAAGGTCAGCCGCTGGAACCGGGAGGAGAGTTGACCGGCCGCCGCCTCAGGCCCCGCACCCTGCTGCTCGCCGCCACCGCCTGGCTGCTGGCCGCCGTCTTCCTGCTCCCCTACCTGGAGATGGCCGTCACCGCGCTGCGCCCGGCCGACGAGCTGCGCGACCCGGGCTACCTGCCGCACCACTTCGCCTGGTCCAACTTCGTGAACGTCTGGCGGGACTCCACCCTCGGCGCCAACCTGCGCGTCACCCTGCTGGTCGCCGGCGGCTCCACCCTGCTGGCGCTGCTGGTCGCGCTGCCCGCCGCCTACCACACCGCCCGGGTCCGCTACCGGGGCCGCCGGCTGTTCCTGCTGCTGGTGCTGGTCACCCAGATGTTCCAGCCGACCTCGCTGCTGGTCGGCCTGTACCGCGAGTTCTACCAGCTCGACATGCTCAACTCGGTCTGGACGCTGATCCTCTGCAACGCCGCCTTCAACCTGGCCTTCGCCGTCTGGATCCTCACCGCCTACATCGGCTCCATCCCGGTCGAGCTGGAGGAGGCCGCGATGATCGACGGCCTCGGCCGGTTCGGGGCGCTGCGCCGGGTGGTGCTGCCGCTGGCGATGCCCGGCGTGGTCACCGCCCTGATCTTCACCTTCATCGCGGCCTGGAACGAGTTCGTGATGGGCCTGACCCTCTCGACGGCGATCCGCAGCCAGCCGCTCACCGCCGGGATCAACAGCTTCATCGGCGACTACACCGTGCAGTGGAACTACCTGTTCGCCGGCTCGGTCGTCGCCATCGTGCCGGTGATCGTGCTGTTCGCCCTGATCGAGGGCAAGGTCGTCTCCGGCCTGACCGCCGGCTCGGTCAAGTAGCTCCGAAGCACCGATCGCGCATACCCCGCCCCCGTACCGCCGACCGGAGGAACCACCGTGCGCCTGCACCGACCCCGGCTGCGCCGGGCCGCCCTCGCCGCGGCCCTGACCAGCCTCGCCGCCCTCGCCGGGCCCGCCCTCCCGGCCCACGCCGCCGGCACCCCGTCCGCCGTCCTCGACCAGGGCCACCAGAGCGTCACCTGGCAGAGCCCGCAGTACGCCAAGGGCACCCTCGGCGGCGCCGACTCCTGCCCGAGCGCCGCCCAGGACCCGGACGGCGCCGTCTGCGCCCGCTTCGACGTCACCGTGAACGTGCCGGCCGGCTACTGGGACGACAACCCGGAGGGCGGCGTCCCGATCTCCGTGCAGTGGCAGAACCCCACCGACGACTTCGACCTCTACATCTTCGACGCCGCCGGGAAGCAGGTCGCCTCCAGCGCGGGCACCGCCGATCCGGAGGCCACCGTCATCCCCAAGGCCTCCGGCACCTACCACGTCCTGGTCGTCCCCTACGACGTGCACGGCGGCTCCTTCACCGGCCGTGCCTACCTCCCGCAGACCAGCGACGCCGGGGACCTCACCTCCTTCACCGGCGGCCAGGGCAGCTACGACATCGCCGCCGGTACCCTCAAGGCCAAGGTCGACTTCCTCGCCGACGACCAACTGCGTCTGCGCGCCGCCCCGGACGGCGTGCTCACCGACCCGGCGGGCAGCACCATCATCCGCACCCAGCCCCAGCCCCGGCGCGACACCAGCTCCTTCGACGCCGGCGACTACTACGGCATCCGCGCCGGCGACACCGTCCTGCGGGTCTACAAGCACCCGCTGCGCTTCGGCCTCTACCACGCCGACGGCACCGCCATCTGGCAGGAGGACGTCCCGCTGCGCTGGAGCACCAGCGGCCTGCGCCAGAGCCTGCGGCGCGGCGCCGACGAGCAGTTCTTCGGCGGCGGCGAGCAGAACGGCAGCTTCTCGCACCGCGACCACACCGTGCACGTCGCCAACAGCTTCGACTGGAACGAGGGCGGCTACAACAACTCGCAGCCGTTCTACGTCTCCACCGCCGGCTACGGCGTCTTCCGCAACACCTTCGCCCCCGGCATCTACGACTTCGGCTCGCCCGTACGCACCGGCCAGCAGGAACGCCGCCTGGACGCCTACTACTTCACCGGCGACGTCAAGTCCGTGATCGGCCGCTACACCGCCCTGGTCGGCAAGCCGTTCATGCCGCCGGTCTACGGCCTCGAACCCGGCGACTCCGACTGCTACCTGCACAACGCCAACCGCGGCGAACGCCACACCCTCGACGCGCTGAAGACCGCCGACGGCTACGTGCGCAACCAGATGCCGCTCGGCTGGATGCTCGTCAACGACGGCTACGGCTGCGGCTACGAGAACCTGCCGCAGACCGGCGAGGGCCTGCGCAAGGACCACGCCCAGCTCGGCCTGTGGACC
This sequence comes from Kitasatospora sp. NPDC094028, assembly GCF_049543595.1. Lineage (NCBI taxonomy): Bacteria > Bacillati > Actinomycetota > Actinomycetes > Kitasatosporales > Streptomycetaceae > Kitasatospora > Kitasatospora sp. NPDC094028. The sequence goes on from NZ_JBMVFA010000025.1 coordinate 31,748, forward strand.
CAGAACGGCCTGCCCAACCAGGCCGCCGAGGTCAAGGCCGGCGTGCGGGTGCGCAAGCTCGACGTCGCCTGGGTCGGCAACGGCTACGACTTCGCGCTAAACGCCTGCGACCAGGCCAAGGCGGGCATCGAGGACAACAGCGACGCCCGCGGCTTCGTCTGGCTGCCCGTCTCCTGGGCCGGCGCGCAGCGCTGCGGCGTGCTGTGGAGCGGCGACCAGAGCCTGTCCTGGGACTACATCCGCTGGCAGATCCCCACCTACGCGGGCGCCACCATGTCCGGCATCGCCTACGACACCGGCGACGTCGGCTCGATCTTCCGCCGCGACCCGATGATGTACACCCGCGACCTGCAGTGGAAGACCTTCATCCCGACCATCATGACGATGGACGGCTGGGCCCGGGACATGACCGGCAAGCAGCAGCGCGACCAGCAGCCCTGGCTGGACGGCGAGCCGTACACCTCGATCAACCGCAAGTACCTGCAGCTCAAGGAGCGGCTGCTGCCGTACATGTACACCCTCTCGGCGGAGGCCACCCGCACCGGCATCGGCGCGGTGCGCCCGCTCGCCCTGGAGTACCCGGACGACCCGGACGCGCTCGGCCCGGACTCCAGGTACGAGTTCCTGGCCGGCCCGGACTTCCTGGTCGCCCCGGTCTACTCCGACACCTCGGTGCGGGGCGGCATCCACCTGCCCGAGGGCACCTGGACGGACTACTGGACCGGGCGCACCTACCAGGGCCCGACCACCGTCGACGACTACGCGGCGCCGCTCGACACCCTGCCTCTGTTCGTCCGCGGCGGCGCGATCGTCCCGATGTGGCCCAAGGGCACGCTCTCCTGGGAGACCAGGGACCGCGGCGAGCTCGACTACGACCTCTACCCGCAGGAGCAGGCCGACTCCAGCTACACCCTGTACGAGGACGACGGCGTCACGCGGCAGTTCAGCGGCGGCGCCTCGGCCACCCAGCAGGTCGACGTGCACGCCAACGGCGCCGTCACCACCGTCAAGGTCGGTGCCAGCGAGGGCAGTTACAGCGGCAAGCCGGACGCCCGCAGCTACCGCTTCACCGTCCACGGCCAGGACGCGCCGCGCCGGGTCGTCACCCAGGGCGGCCCGCTGCCGGAGCTCGACTCCGCGGCCGCCCTCGACGCGGCCGGCTCCGGGTGGTTCCACGACGACGCCACCGGCGTCACCGAGGTCAAGACCCCGCGGATGTCCACCGACCGCGGCTTCTCCCTGCACCTGATCCACGGCGGCCGCTGACACCCCGCCGGGTGGGGCCCCGCGCTGGGGCCCCACCCGGTCGGGGCCTGTCTCCTGGACTTTGTCGGCACGCCCGGCGAGGGTCCACGAGACAGGCCCCAAAATCGCTGGTCAGGCGGATCGGCGTGCTCCTACAGTGTCGGCGGACCACGACCGACCGACCCGGGAGCAGGACATGCGACGCGTGCAGTACCCCAGGACGCCGCACCTGCCCTGGTCGCCGGGCGCCGCGGCCGACGACGTACGGACCGGCGACCTCTCCGGCCTCGCCGGAGCCGAGGTCGTCGTCACCGAGAAGCTCGACGGCGAGAACACCACCCTCTACGGGGACGGCCTGCACGCCCGCTCGCTGGACTCCGCCCACCACCCCTCGCGGGCCTGGGTGAAGGAACTGCACGGCCGGATCCGCCGGATGGTCCCGCAGGGCTGGCGGATCTGCGGCGAGAACCTGTACGCCCAGCACTCGATCCCGTACACCGACCTGGAGAGCTGGTTCTACGGCTTCTCGGTGTGGCGGGCCGACGACACCTGCCTGGACTGGGACGCCACCGTCCGCTTCCTGCGCCGCGCGGGCGTCCCGACGCCGCGGGTGCTGTGGCGCGGCCGCTTCGACGAGCGGGCGCTGCGGGCCCTGGCGGCGGGCCTGGACCTGGACCGGCAGGAGGGGTACGTCGTACGGACCGTCCAGGGCTTCCCCCTGGGCGAGTTCGGCGAGCGGGTCGCCAAGTGGGTGCGCCCCCGGCACGTCCGCACCGACACCCACTGGATGCACGCCGCCGTGCAGCCCAACGGCCTCGGCCCGTCCGCCGCCCTGTGGGCGGTGCGCAACGGCGCCCGGCCCGCCCCCGGCGCCCTCGCCGCGGCCCTCGGCCTCGACGAACTCCCCGGCCCCGAGCACGAGTTGGCCGAGATGTCGGACCGGCTCGACGCCCTCGGCCGGACCGGCGACCGCCGGCTCGTCGGCGTGCTCGCCACCGTGCTGCGCGCCGAGCGCCGGGCGGAGCTGGCGCCCCGGCTGGCCGGGACGCTCGGCCTGCCGCTGGCCCGCCGGGTCGCCGACCTGGTCGGCCTGCACCCGCGGCTGCACCGGCCGTACCCCGACGAGGACCGGCCCGCCGGACTGGTCCGGATGTCCGTCGCCGCCGACCTGGAGGTGCTGCACGCCCTCGCCGCCGTGGCCGCCCCCGGCCCGGAGGAGCGGGAGCAGGTCGGCTGGTCCGCCCTGCACGCCGACGCCGAGGCCCTGCTCGACGAGGACCCGCTCGACTTCCTGCGCAACGGCCTGCGCAAGCGGTTCGCCGACCTCGGGCGCGAGGCCGCCGACCGCTGCTTCGCCCAGGCCCGCGAGGCGTTCGCGCTCGGCCGGATCCACACGGTCGACGAGGCGGTGGCCGCCACCTGGCGCTGGCGCGACGGCGCCTTCCCCCGGCTGATCCAGCTCACCGGCCCGTCCGGCAGTGGCAAGAGCACCTTCACCGGCACGCTCGACGGCGTCGACACCGTGGTCTCGCTGGACGGGCTGCGCGCCGCCCGGGGATCCCGCGCCGACCAGCGCGACAACCCCGACGTGCTGCGCGAGGGCCTGGACCGGCTGTCCGCCGCGCTCACCCCCGGCGCCACCGTGGTCTGGGACGCCACCTCGCTCAACCGCCACCAACGCGCCCTGGTGGCGGGCGTCACCGAGCGCCGGGACGCCCTGGTCACCCACGTCGTCATGACCGTCGACGAGGCCGAACTGCGCCGCCGCAACGCCACCCGCCCGCACCCGGTGCCGCCGGACGTGCTCACCGCGCAACTGCACCGCTACCGCCCGCCGTACCCCGGCGAGGCCCACCGCACCTGGTACGTCGGCGCGCGTGGCACCGTGGAGGACACGGCGGGCTCGCTCGACTCCCTGGAGGACTGATGCGCCCGATCGAGCAGATCTGCCAGCGAATCCGCTGGGACGCCCGGTTCGACCCGGCCCGGTTCACCCTGGGCGTGCGCCAGCGCGACGACCGCGTCAAGCGCGTCCCGCTGGAGGCCTTCACCGCCTCCGGCGACGTCCCCTGGCACCGGGTGCGGTTCGTCGAGGCGGACGGCGTGCCGGTCTGGGACCGCGACACCGGCCTGGACGAACTGGACCGCACCGAGGCCGGGCGGCGCACCGACCCGCACCGGCTGCCCACGCCGTTCTTCACCGCCGCCGTGCCGCACGCCTGGCGGGCCGGGGACGGCTGGCGGCCCACCTCCGGGGCTGCTTCGACGGTCGGCGCCGAGCGGCTGCGCGTGGTCACCTGGAACACGCTCTGGGACCGCTACGACGCGCCGCTCATCGCCAGCGACCGCCGCCGCCCGCTGCTGCTCGCGGCCCTGGCGGCGGCGGACGCCGACGTCATCGCCCTCCAGGAGGTCGAGCCCGCGCTGGTCGACATGCTGCTCGCCGCGCCCTGGGCCCGGGAGGGCTACACCCTCCACCTCGATCCGCGCGGAACCGACATCGCCGAGTACGGCCTGCTGCTGCTCAGCCGCCTGCCCGTCCTGGCCGCCGGCCGGCACGTGCTCGGCCCGCACAAGGCGGTGGCCGCCGTCACCGTCCGGACCGCCGGAGCGCCGCTGACCGTCGCCGCCGTCCACCTGAGCAGCGACCACTCGCCGGACGGGCCGGACCGCCGGCAGGCCGAACTCGCCCGGCTCGCCGAGGGGTTCGCCAACGTCGAGGGCGAGCTGCTGGTCCTCGGCGACTTCAACGACGCCCGCTCGGGCCCGGCCGGCCCGGCCGCCGCGCTCGGCCTGCGGGACGCCTGGACGCAAGCCCGCGGCCCCGCCGACGACACCCCCACCTTCGACCCGGTCGGCAACCCACTGGCCGCCGTCTCCTCGCTCACCGGCCGGGCCGGGCGGCTCGACCGCGTCCTGCTGCGCGCCGAGCGCGCCCGGGCCACCGGCGCCCGGCTGCTGGGCGACCGCCCGACCGAGGACGGGCTGCACCCCTCGGACCACTACGGCGTGGCCGTCGACCTCGACCTGTCCGCCGGGGAGCCGGCCGCGCCGGACTCCCTGGACGCGGCGCCCACCGCCCGCACCGCCGTCGCCTGGCTGCCGCCGCAGGAGCTGTGGCCGCCGATCCAGCGGCTGCGCGCCGCGCACGACCCGCAGCTGCGGCGCTGGCCGCCGCACGTCAACCTGCTGTTCGGCTTCGTCCCGGAGGCCGAGTTCGACCGCGCCCTGCCGCTGCTGGGCCGGGCCGCCGCCGAGGTCGCGCCGTTCACCGCCCGGCTCGCCGGGGTGCACACCTTCGGCCACCGCGAGGACGCCACGATCTGGCTCGACCCGGCGGCCGACTCCCCCGAGCCCTGGGCGCAGCTGCGGGCCGCGCTGGAGCGCCGCTTCCCCCGCTGCCGGGGCCGCGCGGAGGGCTACACCCCGCACCTGACCCTGGGCCGCGGCACCGACCCGCAGCGCACGGCCGCCGAGTGCGCGGCCGGGCTCGCCGAGGCAGCCGGGGCCGCCGGGGCCTCGGCCCGGGTCGGCGAGCTGGTGGTGCTCTCCCGCCGGGGCGACGAGCCGATGCGGGTGCGCGCGGTGGTCGCGCTGGGTACCGGCGCGGTCCGGGAGGTACCGGAGACGCCGACCGCCCCGCCGACACCTCCCCAACGCGCCGCCACCGCCCAGGCGTTGGTCGATCGGATCGCGGCGGCACTGCCGGACGGCGTCGTCCACGTGGTCGGCTCGCGCCGCCTGGGCTGCCAGCTGGACGGCGCCGACCTGGACCTGGTGGCCGCCCTGCCCGGCCCCGCCGATCTGGCCGCGGTCCGGGCCCGGGTGGCGGACGCCCTGCCGCACGCGCAGGGGCCGCACGAGGTGCGCGGGGCGCGGGTGCCGGGGCTGCGGCTGACGGCGGACGGCCTGGCGGTGGACCTCGTGGTGGTCTTCACCGGCGATGTCGACCCGGCCGAGGCCGTCGGGCACCGGGCGGAGCTGGGCGAGGCGGCGGCCGTCGCGCTGAGCGCCGTCACGGACGCCGAGGCGCTGCTGGCGGCGGTCGGCGACCGGCACCCGGCCTTCGTCCGGCTGGCCCGGCAGGTGAAGGCCTGGGCCCGGGCACGCGGCCTGGACTCCGCGCCGTTCGGCCAACTGCCGTCGCTGGCCTGGTCGGTGCTGGCCGCTCGAACAGTCCTGGACGCGGGCGCGGACTCGGACTCGGAGGACCTGTTCCCGCGCTTCGCCGAGACCTGGGCGGGCTGGGACTGGCGCCGCCCGGTCGCCCTGCTCGGCGAGCCGGCCGCCCTTCCGGCCGAGGGGCTGGCCGTCCTCACCCCCTCCGCGCCGGTCCGCAGCTGCACCACCCAGGTCGGCCCGGCCGGGCGCGAGCTGCTCGCCGAGGAGCTCTACCGGGCCTGGGAGCTCGCCACCGAACACCCGGACCCGTGGCCGGAGTTGCTCGCCCCACCACCGCTGCACCGGCGCCACGCCGCCTGGGCCGTGGTCACCGCCGAGCCGGACGAGCTCGGCGCCGTCCGGGGCCGGATCCGCGCCCTGCTCGGCGCCCTGGAGGAAGCGGGCGCCACCCGGCTGCACGCCTGGCCGCGCCCCTTCCACACCGCAGGCCGACCGCACCTCGCGATCGGCCTCGGACCCGACCCCCTCCCCGCCGCGCGGCTGGCCCCGATCGCCACCGCCTGGTCCCGCGGCCTTTCCGGCGTCCACGTCGACCACGTCCCCGGAGGATCGGTGCCCACGCTGATCTGACGCCCCCTCCGGACAGCCGCCGGAGCCTGTCCGACAATTGATCATTGCCCCGCACAAGTGCCGGCACGGCCGTCGACCTCACCCCGGCCGACGCCGAGGGGCGCGAGCTGGATCTGGGCACCACGGCCCGCGCCCGCCGCGCGACGCGGACGCCGCCGGGACGTGAAGCCGCAGGCACCGTCGTGGGGGAGGCGGTCCCGGATGCTGTGCTCCGTACTACCGGGCCCCGCGGGCGAGGGCCGGGGTGCGCGGTCGTAGGCGCTCTCCCTGCGGCCCGAACATGATCAGGTATTCGACCGGTCCGCCTGGTCCGGCGTTCGCGACTCCGTGGGCGGTGCGGGTGTCGAACTCGGCCACGTCCCCGGCGCTCAGGACGAGGTCCTGCTCGCCGAGCGCCAACCACAGCCGCCCGTACAGGACGCACAGCCATTCGTATCCGTCGTGGGAGACCTGCCGCGGCCGCGCCGGCGGCGCGTCGACGGCGGGCAGGACGTGTTTGTGGGCGTGCAGGCCCCCCACGTAGCGGGTCAACGGCAGCACCACCTTGTCGTTGCCGGGGCGCTGCGGCATCGGGATCCGCGGTCCGGCCGCGGCGACGGATGCGGTGCCGGCCAGCTCGTCCAGGGAGATGTCGTACGCCTTCGCGAGTTGCAGCAACACCTCCAGGGTCGGCTTGCGCCGCCCTGTCTCGATCCGCGACAGCGTGCTCGGCGAGATGCCGGTCGCGCGGCTGACGCCGGTGAGCGTGGCGCCACGCTGCTCGCGCGCGGTCCGCAGCCGAGGGCCCACGGCCGCCAGCGTGTCGGCCATGCCGTCGTCCGTCACCGTCACCGTCGCCCCGCTCCCGTCGGCCGTGCCGCCTCCACCGCTGTGTCCTGTCAGTTTGCCAGGATGGCAACGGTGCTCGCATCGGGCGGCCGCCGCGCCGCAAGATCGGTGGGCAACCGAGGCCGCCCGTGAACCGAGGAGAAACCATGCACCAGCCCGCGCCGTCCGCCGACCTGCGCCACCGCACCATCGAGGCACCCGCCGGGCGCCTGCACCTGGTCGAGCAGGGCACCGGGCCGCTGGTCCTGCTCGTCCACGGCTTCCCCGAGTCCTGGTACTCCTGGCGCCGCCAGCTCCCGGCCCTCGCGGCGGCGGGGTACCGGGCCGTGGCGCTCGACGTGCGCGGCTACGGCCGCTCCTCCAAGCCGGCCGCGACGGACGCCTACCGGATGCTCGACCTGGTGGCGGACAACGTCGCCCTGGTGCGCGCCCTGGGCGAGGAGAGGGCGGTGGTCGTCGGGCACGACTGGGGCTCCGGCATCGCGGCGACCTCCGCCCTGCTCCACCCCGAGGTCTTCCGCGCAGTCGCACTGCTGAGCGTCCCCTACACGCCGCCCGGCGGCCCCCGCCCCACCGACGTCTTCGCGCGGATGGGCGGCGACCAGGAGTTCTACGTCTCGTACTTCCAGGAGCCCGGCCGGGCCGAAGCGGAGATGGAGCCAGACCTCCGGGGCTGGCTCGCGGGCTTCTACGCAGCCATGTCCGCCGACACCATGCCCGCCCAGGGCGAGCCCGACCCCCACTTCGTGGCCCGCGCCGGCGGCCGGCTGCGCGACCGCTTCCCCGGCGGCAAGCTGCCCGCCTGGCTGACCGAGGACGACCTCGACGTGTACGCCGGGGAGTTCGAGCGCACCGGCACGACCGGGGCCCTCAACCGCTACCGCGCCATGGACCGCGACTGGGAGGACCTCGCCCCGTACGGCGGCGCCCCGATCAAGCAGCCGTCCCTGTTCATCGGCGGCGCCCTGGACGCCTCCACGACCTGGATGGCCGACGCGATCGACGCCTACCCGGCCACCCTCCCCGGCCTGGTCTCCACCCACATCCTGGACGGCTGCGGGCACTGGATCCAGCAGGAGCGTCCCGAGGAGGTGAACCGCCTGCTGACCTCCTGGCTCGCCTCCCTCCCGGGCTGAATCGCCGGGCCCGAGGGCGTGATCGCCCACCGGCGGAACCGGGTGCGGCCCCCGAAGCGGGCAGGGACCGGGCCAGGACAGCCCACTCGGCATCCGAGAGCTCATGACGGCGCACCATGGCCGACATGACCCCGCATCACTCGATCGACTGTGAGGACGAACCCTACGGTGCGGTGCTATTCGATGCGGTCGAGGAAGTCGAGCACCCGCCGGGTGACCTGCCGTGCGGCGGGTTCGTCGTACGACGGGAGGCTGCTGTCGGTGAACAGGTGCCGCTCGCCCGGGTAGCGGAACAGCTCGGCGTCCGCCGCCGTCCCGACCAGCGCGCGGGCCGCGTCCACGTCGCCCTCCCCCGCGAAGTACGGATCCGCGTCCATGCCGTGGACCTGGACCGGGACGCCCTGCGGCCAGGCGGCACCGAACTCCGCGACCGGCACGCAGGCCTCCAGCAACAGCGCGCCCTTCGCTCCGGGGCGGGTCTGGGCCAGCTTCTGCGCCGGCAGGACGCCCAGCGAGAACCCGAGGTAGACGAGCTCCGCGGGCAGCGCCTCGGCGGCGGCGGTACCGCGCTCGATGATCGTGCCGAACCCGGTGCGCTCGGCGTAGCCGATGCCCTCCCGCAGGCTGTCGAACACCGTCCCCTCGAACAGGTCCGGGACGTGGACGACGTGCCCGGTCTGTCGCAGCCGCTCGGCGAACGCGCGGACGCCTTCGGTCAGTCCGTACCCGTGATGGAACACCAGCACCTCAGCCATGCTTCTCCCCTCGTGCCGTGGCGCCCGGACGGCGCCGCGGCACGAGTATCACCGGCGGTACTGACACACCGTGACCGGGCTCAGGTGCCCGCGCCGCCGAACGCGACGAGGTGGCCGTCCTTCGTACCGACGAAGATCCGTCCGTTGTCCGTCGCGGGCACCGAGAACCTGCTCACGGTGCCGAGGGGGAAGCTGCGGCGCAGCGTGAGTGCTCCGTCGACCGGTACCGGGTCGTAGACCCGCAGTTCGCCGTTCTGGCCGTTCGGCCCGGTGCCGGAGTAGACGGTCCAGACGAGCGCCGAGCCGGAGGCGGTGCCGTCCGAGGTGACCACGGGGGAGCCGGAGGCGTACCCGAAGCCCTCGGGGCTGGTGCCGGCGCTGGTCAGCTGCGGAGTGCCGGTGCCGTCGACCGAGTACGCGAGGGCGCGCAGTGCGCCGTTGTTCTCGACCAGGTAGACGTATCCGCCGTCGCCGCCCCAGACGCCCGGGTGTCCCCACACGCCCTTGTAGGGGCCGGTCGTGCCGACCACGTCGTCGGTCCCGCCCTGGCCCTGGCCCGTGCCGCCGAGGTTGTCACGGTCCAGCAGGAAGACGCGGCCGTCCTTGCCGACCTGGACCAGCAGGTGCGGGTGGGCGGACGTGCCGAAGGCGTCCGGCAGCGCCGCGGGGCCGCCGGAGCCGAGGTCCAGGTCGGAGCGGTCCATGTCGCCGTTGTTGGTGGGGCTGAAGAAGTCCTGCGCGGCGAGGCTGCCGTCGGCGTCGACGCCGAGGCGGACGACCGATTCGGCGAGGTGGGCCGGCGGCGTGCCGCCCGGTCCCGGGGGCGGCGAGCCCCCGTCCGCGCCGTTGCCGGTGGCGAGGAAGATCCGGCCGTCGCCGTCCGACATCAGCCCGCCGCCGCTCATCCAGACGCCGCCCTCCTGCGAGCCGGAGCCGGCCTCGGTGGACCAGAGGGTCACCTTCCGCGTGGTGGTGTCGACGCCGCCGACGTGGCCGACGTACGGCGTCCTGCCGCAGTCCGAGGCGAAGCCGAAGTACACCGCACCGCCGAGGAGCAGCAGCCCGGCGCGCTGCGCGGACATGGCGGGGTTGAGCGGGACGCCCGGGCTGTTCACCGGTTCGCCCTGGACCGGCACCGGCCAGCCGCTGCGCTCTGCGCCCGTGGCGAGGTCCAGGGCGTGCGCCGAGAAGTGGGCGCCCCCGTCGTTGGACTTCGCGACCAGGTAGACGGTGCCGCTCGTGGTGTCGAGCACCGGCGTCGAGGTGATGCCGGTGCCGGGTGAGAGGCAGTCGGTCGACGAGGGCACGGGGGTCCCGAGGGCGCGCTGCCAGATGATGCGGCCGTCCGCCGCGTTGACGCCGTACACGTGGTTGGTCTCGGTGGCGACGACCACGGTCGATCCGGCGGTCAGGGGCTGGGCGTGCACCGCACCGTCGATGGCGGTGGACCAGCGCCGGCCGAAGTCCGCGGCCGAGACCTGGGCGGGGCCGAGATTCGGTTCGGCCGCGTCCCAGCCGGTCCGCAGGCTGTTCACCGAGACGGTCGGGTTGTCGGCCCGGGCCGACGACGGGGCGAGCAGGGAGGTGGCGAGGGTCGGGGCCAACAGGGCCAGGCCGGCCAGCAGGGCTGCCGGGCGGCGGCCGCCACCGGGCGCACGCGAGGAGCGCGGTTCACGGCACCGGAGTGCACGAGGAGGTCGGTTCATGCGACCAACCTTGGCCGGGCGCTTGGGCGGTGGCGATGCGACGAGGGCCGGATGGCCGAGGACGGAAACCCGGTCGGCGCCGACGCCGGTCAGATCCGAAAACTTTGTTGCGCAACTTCTCTTTCGGATTTACGGTGGCGTCATGCCCTCAGAACCCCGGCCCGCGCCCCAGCCCCGGAACCAGCCCAAGCCCGACCAGATCACCGACCTGACCCGGCTGAAGGCGTTCACCAACCCGCTGCGGATGCAGCTGTACCGGCTGCTCTACGCCGCCGGCTCCGCCACCGCCTCGCAGCTCGGTGAACAGGTCGGCCAGGCGCCCTCGCTGGTCAGCTACCACCTGCGCAAGCTCGCCGAGCTCGGCTTCGTCGCCGAGGCGACCGGCCGCAGCGGCGATGCGCGGGAGCGCTGGTGGCAGGTGGCCTCCGAGGGGGGCTGGGGCTTCCGCGACTCGGACTTCACCCAGACCCCCGAGGGCGCGGCCGTCGTCGAGGCGGTCGGCCGGAGCGTCTTCGACACCCGGGTCGCCCAGTACCGCAGCTACCTCTCCCAGACCCACACCTGGGGCCCGGAGTGGACCGACGCGGCCGTCGCCTCGGAATGGATGCTCGACCTCACCCCGGCCGAACTCACCGAGTTCGGCCAGGAGTTGAACGCGATCACCCGGCGCTGGCGGGAGCGCGGCCAGGCCGCCAAGGCCGCCGGCGAAACCGAGGGCCGCGAGCACGTGTCCGTCTACCTGTACGGCTTCCCGTTCCGCCCCTGACCGGCCGCGCCGCGCTCTCCTGACGCCCCGCCTTCCCGACGCCCGCGTGCGGACCTCGCGCGCCGGGTGACGCTTCCGCACGCCCGCACGGCCCTTCCTCGACTCCTCGACGATCCGGAGCCCCGCCATGACGACCCTGGAGACCGCGCCACCCCTCAGCCCCGCCCCCGCGCCCGTACTCGCACCCGCACCCGCACCCGCACCCGCCCACCGCGACGGCAACGTGCTGCGCTGGCTCACCGCCTACACCGCCTCGCTGGTCGGCGACAGCGTGTACTTCCTCACCCTCGGCTGGTCCGCCCAGCGCGCCGCCTCCCCGGCCCAGGTCGGCCTGGTGATGGCCGCCGGCGGGGTCCCCCGGGCGCTGCTGATGCTCGGCGGCGGCGTGCTCGCCGACCGCCTCGACCCGCGCCGGGTGATCCTCGGCAGCGACGCACTGCGCTGCCTGCTGATCCTCGCGGTGGCCGCCGCCGTCGCCCTGACCACGCCCGCGCTCTGGCTGCTGGTCGCGGTGGCGCTGGCCTTCGGCGCCGTCGACGCCCTGTTCGTCCCCGCCGTCGGCGCCCTGCCGCCCCGGATCACCCGCCCCGACCAGCTCGCCCGGGTCGCCGGCCTGCGCTCGCTGGCCACGCGCGTCGGCCAGATCGCCGGCCCACCGCTCGGCGGCCTGGCCATGGGCCTCGGCGGCCCGGCCACCGCCTTCGCCGTCTCCGGCGCGCTGTTCGCGCTCTCCCTGCCGCTGCTGCTGTCCCTGCGCATCCGGCCGCTGGACCCTCCGGCGGACGGGGCCGCACGCCCGGCCGGCCCGGCCCGCGCCGACCTCCTCGACGGCCTGCGCTACCTGCGCCGCCACCCGCTGATCGGCCCGCTGGTCCTCGCCGGGGCGGTCACCGAACTCGGCCTCGGCGGCACGCTCAACGTCGGCATGGTCCTGCTCAACGCCGAACGCGGGTGGGGCGCGTCCGGCTACGGCTGGATCGTCGGCGGTTTCGGCGTCGGCGCGACGGCCGGCGCCGTCCTGCTCGCGGTCCTCGGCCGGCTGCCCCGGGCCGGCCTGGCCGTGTGCGGCGCCCTGCTGCTCGGCGGCGCGGGAGCCGCCGGGCTGGGCCTGGTGCCCAGCCTGTCGGCGGCCGTGGCACTGGCCGCCCTCACCGGGCTCGCGGCGGGCACGGCCGGCAGCCTCATCCACACCCTGGTCCAGACCGCGACCGACCCCGCCTACCTCGGCCGGGTCACCTCCGTCGTGATGCTGACCATGATCGGCCTGGCCCCGCTCGGCTACCCCCTGGTCGGCGCCGCCATCGGCAGCTGGGGCGCCGGCCCGGTCTTCGTCACCTGCGGCGCCTTCGGCTGCCTCGGCCTGGCCCTCGCCCTGTCCTCCCCCACCCTCCGCCGAGCCGAACTGCCCCGGGCCTGACTGCCCCGGGCCCCCTGACGCCACCTCCGGCGCATTCCACCGGGCCGAGAACCCCGACGTCCCGGAAGTACGGGGTCGAGCAGCGGTCGGACCTTCCAGAGGACGGTACGAACTCTGTCACCAGCCGCAAACGAAGCCCTCAGAGGGCGGCGGGGGACGGCCCTGGTCCTGTCGAGGTGCCCGTGGACCGTCGTTTGCCGACCCTTCCTGAGGCGGCATCAGTCCGCCGTGCCGTACCTGAGTCCGTCGAGGGTGAGGTCGAGGAGGCGTCCGGCCTGTTCGCGCTGTTCGGGCTTTCCCGAGCCGAGGGCGACGCCGCTGAGGGCGGCGAACATGTCCTCCGGGCCGATGTCCGATCGGATGCTTCCGGCAGCGGTCGCGGCGTCCAGGAGCGAGGTGAGGGCGGTCATCATCAACTCCCGACTGTGGGCGTAGGGGTTGACGCCGGAGTCGACGACGGCGCGGAGCGCCTCGGCCATCCCCAGTTTCGCGGTGGCGTAGTCGATGAAGCGCCCCATCCAGGCGCGGAGCGCCTCGCGTGGTGGCATGGCCGCCAGGAGTTCGGGAGCCGCGTCGCACAGGCGGCTCAGTTCGTTGCGGTAGGCGGCCTCGATCAGGAGTTCCCGGGTCGGGAAGTTGCGGTAGAGCGTGCCGGTCCCGACTCCCGCCTCCTTGGCGATGTACTCCAGGTGCGCGTCCAGTCCCCGCTCCGCGAAGACACGCACCGCGGTGGAGAGGATCTTCTCCCGGTTGCGTCGCGCATCGGCCCGCAGCGGCCGGCCGGTCTCTGTGGTCATCGGAGAGCTCTTTCCTCGAAGAGTTGCTAAGCGGAGGCACCTCCGATTAGCGTGCCGTAAGTGGCGGCGCCTCCACTTATAAGTGTAGGACGCACGCCGCCACCGTCCGTACGGTGCGGGCAAGCACAGCAGAGGAGACAACGATGAGCCTCCCGCTCGATGGAAAGGTCGCCGTGGTCACCGGCGGCGCGTCCGGCGTGGGCCTGGGGATCGCCCAGGAATTCGTGGACCAGGGCGCCCGCGTGGTCATCACCGACCTTCAGCAGCACCAGCTGGACGAGGCGGTTGCCAAGATCGGCCCGAACTCCTCGGGCATCGTGGCCGACGTCACCAAGCTCGCGGACATGGAGGCGGCGTACCGAGAAGTCGTCGCACGCCACGGACACCTCGACGCGGTCGTGGCCAACGCCGGCATCGGCGCGCACGCCCCGCTCGGCGCGATCAGCGAGGAGCAGTTCGACCGCACCTTCGACGTCAATGCCAAGGGCGTCCTGTTCACCGTTCAGCCGGCGATCGCGCTGCTGCCGCCCGGCGGCACCATCGTCATCATCGGGTCGACCGCGTCCGTCCAGCCCCCGGCCGGCATGGGCCTGTACGGCGGCTCCAAGGCTGCGGTGCGCGCCTTCATCCGGTCCTGGATCCAGGACGTCAAGGGCACCGGCATCCGCATGAACGTCCTCAGCCCCGGCGCCGTGGACACCGAGTCCCTGCGCAGCGCCCTGGGCATGGCACAGGGCACCGGCGCCGTTGCCGCCGCGGTCCGGAAGATGGGCGAGGGCAACCCCACCGGGCGGATCGCCGACCCGCGCGAGATCGGCAAGGCCGTGGCGTTCCTCTCCAGCGACGCCTCCAGTTTCATCACCGGCGTCGAACTCTTCACAGACGGCGGCATGGCGCAGGTCTGAGCAGCCAAGCCGAGTCAGCCCCCCCGGCGGCCAGGCCCGCTGGGCGCCCGGCCTCAACCGGGCCGTTCCCACCGGCACGCACCCGCCGCGCGATCGCCCCCGGCTCCTCGGGGCCGGGCCCGGCCGGCGCCGTGGGGGCGACGGCCGGGCCCCGGCGCTCAACCGGCTGTCGCCAGCCGCGCGGTGACCACCGTCGCGTCCAGGGCGTCGTCCTCGTGGGCGTCCGCCACCAGGCCGGCCGCGCGGACCACGGCCAGGGCCGCCGCCAGCTGCCGCTCGCTGGTCTCGAACAGCAGCGAGCCGCCCGGCGCGAGCCACCCGGGGGCCTCGGCGGCGACCCGACGCAGCACGTCGAGGCCGTCCGCGCCGCCGTCGAGCGCCGGCAGGGCCTCATGCAGCCGGGCCTCGGGCGGCAGCAGGGCGACGTCGCCGGTCGGGACGTACGGGACGTTGGCGATCAGGACGTCGACGCGCCCGCGCAGTTCGGCGGCGGGCAGGGGGGCGAACAGGTCGCCGGCGAAGACCCGGGCGCCGGCGGTCGCGAGGTTGCGCCGGGCGCAGTGGACGGCCGCCTCGTCCAGGTCGGCCGCGTACAGCTCGACCGGGTGTCCGGCGCCGGCCGCGACGGCGGCGCCGAGCGCGCCGCTGCCGCAGCACAGGTCCACGACCACCGCGCCGGGCGCGGTGAGCCCGGCCGCGGTGGCGGCCAGGAACTCGCTGCGGCGGCGCGGCACGAAGACACCCGGGTCGACGGCGATCCGCAGCCCGGCGAACTCGGCCCAGCCGACGACGTGTTCGATCGGCCGCCCCTCGGCGCGGGCGCGGACCATGGCGGCCAGTTCGGCCGGGGTGGCGGCGGAGGCGAGCAGGATGCGCGCCTCGTCCTCGGCGAACACGCAGCCCGCGGCGCGCAGGCGGGAGACCACGGAGGATCGGAGGGCGGAGGAGGAGAAGACCGGCACAGGGGACCCCTTGGGGAGAAATCGGGAGGAGGCGAGATGGACTCCGCCAGGGCTCCCGTCAGGGGGGTCGCGTGTCGACGCGTCCGCGCTATGCGCGAACGGCGCCCACGCGGCCGCGCTCCGGGAGCACCCGCTCGGACGTTCCGTTGATGGGGCTCACCTCCCTCGGTCGCGGTCGTACTCGGCGCCGCACACCCTACCGCATCCGCGGCGCCGATGATCACTGCCCTCCGCTCAGCCCAGGAAGCCGCCCACCAGCTCGGCGAACTCCTCCGGCGCCATGACCGGCACGCCGAGCTCCTCGGCCTTGGCCCGCTTGGAGCCGGCCTTCTCCCCGGCGACCAACAGGGTGGTCTTCTTCGACACCGAGGAGGAGGCCTTGCCGCCGGCCCGCTCGATCAGTTCGTTCACGGCGTTGCGGGAGAGGTCGGCGAGGGCGCCGGTCATGCTGCCGGTGACCACGACGCTCTGCCCGGCCAGCGGGCCGGCCGCACCGCCCGGAACACCGCCCGGAACACCGTCCGAAGCTCCTGCCGGAGCGCCCTCGGGGTTCGGCACGGCGGCGGCCGGCTCGGTCACCGCGGTGCCCACGCCCTGCGCGGCGAGCCGGTCCAACAGCGCGGCCACCTCGGCGAGTTCGGAGAGCACCAGGGCCGCCTTCTCGGTGCCGATGCCGTCCACGGCGGCCAGCGCCTCGGCGTCGGCGGCGCGGATCGCGGCCATGCTGCCGAAGTGGGCGGCGATCCGGCGGGACATGGTGCGGCCGGTGCCCCGGATGCCGAGCGCGCAGAACACCCGGCCCAACGGGCGGGTGCGGGCGGTCTCGATCGCGGCGAGCAGCTTGTCGGCGCTGGTCTCGCCCATCCGGTCCAGGGTGAGCAACTGCTCCCGGGTGAGGGTGAACAGGTCGGCGAGGTCGGCGACCAGCCCGGCCTCGACGAGTTGGACGGCCCGGGTGCCGCCCAGGCCCTCGATGTCGAGCTGGTCGCGCCCGGCGGCGTAGATCACCGACGCGACGGCCTGGCAGCCGCGGCCGCGCACGCAGCGCCAGCGCTGCTCGGAGCTGTCGACGGCGTCGCCGCAGCGCGGGCAGACCTCGGGGAAGGCGATCGGCCGCTCGGCCCCGGTGCGCTCCTCGACCAGCGGCGCCTCGACGCGCGGAATCACGTCGCCGGCCCGGTAGACGAACACCCGGTCGCCGATCATCAGGCCGCGCCGCTCGATGTCGGCGGGGTTGTGCAGGGTGGCGTAGGTGACGGTGACGCCGTCGATCACCACCGGGTCGAGCACCGCGCGGGGCGCGATGATCCCGGTGCGGCCGACGTTCCACTCGACCCCGAGCAGGGTGGTCACCTGGTGCTGCGCCTGCAGCTTGCGGGCCACCGCCCAGCGCGGCGCGCGGGAGCCGGAGCCGGCGGCCTCCTGGTCGGCGACCACGTCGGCCTTGACCACCACGCCGTCGATGCCGAAAGGCAGCTCGGCGCGCAGGGCGGAGATCTCGTCGATCCGCCGCTGCGCCTCGGCGAGGGTGGCGCAGCGCCGGGGCGCGGCCTGGGTGGCGGCGGCGGTGTTGGCGCCGAGTTCGGCGATCCGGGCCAGCAGCGCGGCGTGGTCGAGGCCGGGCAGGCCGTGGGCGTCGTAGCCGAAGAAGGTCAGCTCGACCCGGTAGGCACGGTCCTTGGCGCGCAGGGTGCCGGCGGCGCCGCTGCGTGGGTGGGCGAAGGGGGTGGCGCCGTGCGCGGTGCGGACGGCGTTGGCCTGCTCGAACTGCTCGTGGGTGAGCAGCACCTCGCCGCGCAGTTCGACGTCGACGGGCTCGGCGAGCCGCTCGGGCAGGCCGAGCACGGCGTCGGCGGCGGCGGTGATGTCCTCGCCCGCCAGGCCGTCGCCCCGGGTGAGCACCTGGGTGAGCCGGCCGGCCCGGTAGCGGGCGGCGACGGCCAGGCCGTCGAGCTTCGGCTCGACGCACCAGGCGGCGACGGGCCGGCCGAGGCGGCGCTCCAGGCCGGCGGCCCAGGTCTCCAGTTCCTCGGCCGAGAAGACGTTGTCGAGGGAGAGCATCGGCACGCTGTGCGGGACGTCGCCGACCGCCGCGCCGCCGGCCACCTTGCCGGTCGGCGACTCGGGCAGCACCTCGTCGGGGTGCTCGCGCTCGTACGCCTCGACGGCGCGCACCAGGGCGTCGTACTCGTCGTCGCCGAGCGGCGTGGAGCCGTCGCCGTAGTAGGCCGCGGCCGCCCGTACGGCGGTGGCGACGGCGTCGGCGTAGGCCTCCGGGGAGGCCAGGGCTGCGGAAATGGCCGGGTTGGCTGCGTCCTTCATACCGCCATCATGGCGAGGGGGACTGACATTCGACCGCTCCGACGGTCGGGGCGGTACCGCACCGCGGGGCTTCAGGCCCGCCCGAGGGTCGGCGGGCCGGTCCGGTAGCCGCCGGCGGCACCCGGGGGGACGAGGCAGGGCAGGAGCCAGTCCCAGAGGGCGCCGACCCGGCGCGCCCGTTCCTCGGGCGGGCAGCCGTCGGCGAGCACCACCTCCAGCCCGCAGGCGACGGTCACCACCAGGGCGTCCGGGGCGGGGGTGCCCGGGCGGCCGCGCAGTTCGCCCGCGCGGCGGGCGGCGGCCAGCAGGTCGCCGGCGACGCCCGCCCAGACGCCCTGGAAACCGTGCGGACCGGCGGGCCCGGCAGCGCGGCCGCCGGTCCGCTGCCAGTCGCCCTCCCGGCCGAGTCGGAACGCGGCCCGGATCAGCGGGTCCGAGCCGAGGGCGTCGGCGAGCCAGTGGCCGACGTCGATCAGGGCCTGGAGCGGCGAGGCGGTGGTGCGCCGGGAGCCGCAGGCGGCGCGCAGGGAGTGCTCGGCCTGGGCGAGGACGGCGCCGGCCAGGTCCTCCTTGGAGGCGAAGTGGAAGTAGAGCGCCCCCTTCGTCACGCCGGCGGCCGCGGCGATCTCCCCGAGGGTGGCGCCCGCGTAGCCGGAGCGGTCGAACAGTTCCGCTCCCGCTTCCAGCAGCCGCCCTCGGGTCCGCTGCGCCCTCTCCTGCCGCATCTGGTCCATCGATCCCTCCCGATGACGCGCACGTCCTGGACCTGACCGGGGCGAGTCTCGGCGGCCGCCTCAGCCGGTCGTGGCCAGGGAGTCGGCTCGGGCCGCCAGCGCGTCCGGCCGCGACTCCGGTCGCGGCTCCGGTCGCGGCTCCGGCTGCGGCTCCCCCGCCCGCTCCGGCCCGGCGAGCAGGACGGCGCCCTGCAGGCGGCGCAGTCCGGCCGCCGGTTCGACGCCCAACTCCCGTACCAGGGTGGCACGGAGGCGCCGCTACGCCGCCAGGGCCTCGCTTCGCCGGCCGGAGCGGTGCAGGGCGAGCAGGTACTGCCCGTGCAGACTCCCATGACAGGGATAACGGTCGACGAGCACGGTGAGTTCAGACAGCAGCGCCGGGGGCGACCTCCAGTCGACAACGGGACGCGCGGCCCGTCCAGGAAAACCGAACGACTTGCATGTTTTTGTCACGCCGCGGGCGGACCGGCCGCTCCGGGTACGGATGCGGCGGCACCGGGCCCCACCGACCCTGCACCGCCGCCGAGTTGACGACCCGACCGGGGCCCTGCTCAGTGCGCGCCGACCCCGCCCGCCACCACCGCGGGCTCCGCCCCGGACTCCCCCGCAGCCGCCCGGGCCGCCGCCACCTCGGCCACCACCTCGGCCCCGCGGTCCGGCCCCGTCCGCAGCGAGGCCAGCACGCCGGGCACCGCGATGCTGGGCAGCAGGTGCCGGTAGAGCGCGGCCACCCGCTGCTCCAAGTCGGCCCGCCCGGACAGCTTCTGGGACTGGATCTGCACGCCCGTCCACGCCGCGATCATCAGCCACGCGGTGTCCGCCGGGACGACGTGCGGCAGCAGTTCGCCGCGCTCGCCGGCCGCGACCAGCAGCGCCTCCATCCGGCGGATCCAGCCGGGAATGGCGCCGCTGCCGAGATCGTCGAAGGCGTCCTGGCCGAGCGAGAGCCGGGCACCCGCACTCAGCAGCGGATCACGCGGCATCAGATGCGCGACCACCATTCCGGTGTCCACGAACTCCTGGAGCTTGCAGCAGCGCTCGGGTACGCCGTCCTGGGAGAACTGCTCGTCGACCACGCCGCGCGCGAGGTCCCGCTTGGAGGCGAAATGGAAATACACCGCGCCGCGCGTGACCCCGGCCCGGGCGACCACCTCGCCGATGGTGGCGCTCTCGTACCCGAACTCGTCGAAGACCGACGCCGCCGCCTCCAGGATCAGCCTTCGCGTCCGAAGGGCCCGTTCCTGCCGCACCACCGCAACCACCCCGCCCTGCGCCCGTCCCCGAACCGAACCGAACACCCCGCATCCTAGCGACGGGCCTCCTCGGGGCGGCAAGAAGTCAGGATGAGAAGATGCCGGGAATTCGCCCCCGCGCGCTTCTCGTCCCCCACCCACGCGTTCGATATTCGATCGCCCGGAATTTGTGTCCGGGTGGAATTAATCCATCCGGTGAACGACCCGACCCGCCCGGGACGTTCACCGCTCACCAAAACCGGTCGATCGGTTTTCTTCGTCCCCGAGGGCCGCCGCGACGCCTCTGCCCGCGAATCACCGGTGCGGGTGATGGCGAGGGCCCCGCCGGACCGGGATCCTGGTGGCCGTCCGAGCCGCGACCGCACCCGTCGCACCGACCGAGCCGGGGAGTCACCCGATGGAGTCCCAACCGCCCCACTCCGACCGCTCCCTCAAGGTCGGCCGCCGCCGCCTCTTCGGCCTGGCCCTCGGCGCCGGGCTCGCACCGGCCCTCGCCGCACCCGCTGTTGCCGCACCCGCCGTTGCCGCACCCGCCCGCGCCGAGTCGTCCGGCACCGGCCCCGGGCCCGCGATCCCCCCGACCACCGACGCCGCCGCCCTGGGCCACCGGGTGGCCGCCGTGGCCGCCGCCCAGCTCGGCGTCCCGTACGCGTGGGGCGGCGGCGACCGCCTGGGCGCGAGCCTCGGCTTCTGCGACGACGAGAACGGCTACCTGGACGGGAAGTGCCTGGGCGAGACCACGGTCGGCTTCGACTGCAGCGGCCTCGCCCTCCACTGCTGGTACCGGGCCAGCCACGGCACCGTCGAACTCGGCCACTACACCGTCGCCCAGTACCACCTCAGCGCCCCGGTCGAGCGCGCCGCCCTCGCCCCGGGCGACCTGCTGTTCTTCTCCCGCCCGGACGCCCCGCTGCACCATGTCGGGATCTTCGTCGGCGACGGCGCGATGATCCACGCCGAACGCACCGGCACGCTCGTCGCCCGGGTCGACCGGGTGCTGGAAGTGCCGCGCTGGGCCGGGGAGTTCGCGGGCGCCCGCCGCCCGGGCGTCGGCGCGCCCTGACACCCCCGGCCGCCGCGCGCGCCACCCGGGGCGCCGACCCCACGCCCCGCTCACCGCCGGCTCCGCACTACACCGCGCCGCGCCGTTCCGCCTGCCCCAGGTGCAGCCGCAGCAGCAGCCCGTGCAGCACCTCCCGCTCGTCCGCGTCCAGCGGCGCCAGCACCTCGTCCTGCACCACCCGCGCCTGCTCGTCGAGTTCCGCGAGCAGCACCCGCCCGGCCCCGGTGATCGTCACCGAGACCCGCCGCCGGTCCGCCGCGTCCCTGGCCCGTTCGACGTAGCCCGCGGCGGCAAGCTGGTCGGCGACCTTCGCCAGGTCACTCGGGTCGATGCCCAGGCGCCGGACCAGGTCGCGCTGGGCCTGCGGGCCGAAGTCGGAGAGGGCGGCGAGCACCGCCATGTCCCAGAGCCGCAGGTCGCGTTCGGCCAGCAACTCGGCGAGGCGGCCGCGCGAGGACTTGCCGATCCGGGAGAGCAGGTAGGTGCTGAGGTCGAGCAGGGTCGGCGGCAGGGCGTGGCCGGGCGGCACCGGCGGAAGATCGGAAACCATGGCGCCAGTCTAGGGTCTCTCCCTATAGTGGGTTCCGACCCACTACTTTGGCACCGGGCCGCAGCGGCCCATGCCTCCCTCAACGCATCCTCCGAGCCCAGGAGTTCACTCGTGGACGCGCTCTACCCCCGCCTGCTCGTCACCCGATTCGCCGAGTGCTTCGGCTTCTACCGCGCCGTCCTGCCCGCCCTCACCGGCGCCACCCTGGTCAAGGGCACGCCCGAGGGCCCGTACGCCAACTGGGACGTCGACGAGCAGGCCGTCCTGGTGCTCTACGACCGGGCCGCGATGGCCGCCGACCTCGGCACCGCCGACCTGCCCGCCCGGCCGACCGCCGCCGCCGCCCAGGACGCCGCGATGCTGGTCCTCCGGGTCGACGACGTGGACGCGGCACTCGACCTCTGCCTGCGCCACGGCGGCAGCCTCGTGGTCGGGGCCACCGACCGCCCGCAGTGGGGGCCGAACCTGCGCAGCGCCCATCTGCGGGACCCGGAGGGCCACCTGATCGAGCTGCAGTCCTACTGACCCCCGGCCGGAGCCGCCACCGGACCGTCCGCCCACAGCTCCGGCGCGCAGGCCGCCACCCGCTCGCCGATCCGCGCCCAGGCCGCCTCCGCGGCCATCGGCTCCAGCCTGCGCCCGTCCCGCAGCCGCAGCGCCACCTGCTCGTCCGCCGCCTCCTTCGCCCCGATCACCGCCTGGTACGGCACCAGCCGGGCCGCCCGGATCCGGGCGCCGAGGCTGCCCTGCTCCGGCCCCGCGATCTCGGCCCGCAGCCCGAGGTCCAGGCAGCGCTGCCGCTGCCGCTCGGCCTGCGCGAGTTGGGCCTCGGAGACCGGCACCAGCACCACCTGGACGGGCGCGAGCCAGGCCGGGAACGCCCCGCCGAAACGCTCGATCAGGTGGGCGACCACCCGCTCGACGCTGCCGATCACGCTGCGGTGCACCATCACCGGCCGGTGCTTGGCGCCGTCCGCGCCGATGTAGTGCAGGTTAAAGCGCTCCGGCTGGTGGAAGTCGATCTGCACGGTCGACAGGGTGGACTCCCGCCCGGCGGCGTCGGCGATCTGCACGTCGATCTTCGGCCCGTAGAACGCCGCCTCGCCCTCCGCCGCCTCGAACGGCACCCCGGAGCGCTCCAGCACCTCGGTCAGCAGCGCCACCGCCCGCTCCCAGAGCACCGGGTCGGCCACGTACTTGCCGCCCGCGCCGGGCAGCGAGAGCCGGTAGCGGACCGGCTCGATGCCGAGCGCGCGGTGCGCCGCGCGGATCAGCTCCAGCGCGGCGACGGCCTCGTCGGCGGCCTGTTCGGGGGTGCAGAACACGTGCGCGTCGTTCAGCTGGATCGCCCTGACCCTGGTCAGGCCGCCCAGGACGCCGGACAGCTCGGAGCGGTACATGCCGCCCAACTCGGCCATTCGCAGCGGCAGTTCACGGTAGCTGTGGGAGCGGGAGCGGAAGATCAGCGCATGGTGCGGGCAGAGGCTGGGCCGCAGCACCATCTCCTCCGCGCCGAGCCGCATGGGCGGGAACATGTCGTCCTGGTAGTGCTCCCAGTGGCCGGAGATCTCGTACAGTTCGCGTTTGCCGAGCACCGGTGAGTAGACGTGGCGGTAGCCGGCCCGGCGCTCGCGGTCACGGATGAACTCCTCCAGCGCGTGCCGGACGGCGGCGCCGCCGGGCAGCCAGTACGGCAGGCCGGCGCCCATCAGCGGGTCGGTGTCGAAGAGGTCGAGTTCCCGGCCGAGCCTGCGGTGGTCGTGCGGGTGCGCCTGCTCGTTCCGGTTCAGCTCGTCGTGGTGGTTCATGAGGGTGGTCTCCACTCGGATGGGCCGCCGGGCGAGTGGAGCCGGGAACGCCGAAGCCCCGGGGCACTCGCCCCGGGGCTTCGGACTTGGTCAGCAGTCAGCGCACCGGGACTCTCTCCGGCGTCGTCGTGGCGAGTGCAGCGCGCTTCATGCCGTCCACGGTAGCAGGCCGACCGGCCGCGCGGTGGTCCTTTTCTTCGGACGGCCGGTGGTTCAGTACAGAACGGAACACCCGCGCGCCGCGAGCGCGTCGAGCAGCCGGGCGGGCGGGCGGACGTCGTTCCAGCGCAGGTCCAGCTTCTCCAGCGCGGGCAGCGCGCCCGGTTCGGCCAGCCAGCCCGGCAGTTCGGTGATCCGGTTGGCCCGCAGGTCGACGCGGCGCAGCAGCGGCAGTCGGGCGAGCGCGGCCGGGAGCTCGGTGAGGGCGTTCTCCCGCAGTTCCAGCTCGCGCAGTTCGCCGAGCCCGGCCACCGTCTCCGGCAGCTCGGTCAACTGGTTGCCGCGCAGCCAGAGTTCGCGCAGCGCGCGGAGCCGTCCGATCGATTCGGGCAGGGCGGCGAGCCGGGCGCGCTGGGCGCGCAGCTCGACCAGGGCGGTCATCTCGCCGATGGCGTCCGGGAGTTCGGCGAGCGGGTTGTCCCCGACGTTGAGGTAGCGCAGCGCGGTGAGCCGCCCGAGCTCCGCCGGCAGGGCGGTCAGCGCGTTGTCGTGCAGATAGAGGAAGTCGCCGAGCCCGGTCAGGTCGCCGAGTTCGGCGGGCAGGGCGGCGAGCCGGTTGTGCCCCAGGTCGAGGGTGCGCAGTCGCCGCAACCGGCCGATGCCGGGCGGGAGTTCGGTGATGCCGGTGTCGGCGAGGATGAGCACGGTCAGCTCGGTGCGGTCCCACACCTCTGCGGGCACCTTCTCCAGCGGCTGCCGCCAGAGGTTGAGCACGGTGTCGCCGTCGCCGTTCATTCCTCCGCCTTTCGGGTGTCGGCCGCCCAGTCTACGGGCGGGCCGGCCCGGCCCGGCGCCGGTCGTCCACCCGGTCGTCCACCCGGTCGGCGGCACGGTCGGCGGCGGGGGTGGCGTTCGGCCGGCCGACGTTTGGCGTCCCGCCCGCCGGGGGCAGGACCACTGCCGTGCCCGACAACCCACCCGAGGAGAACCGCTCTTGACCCCCGTCGCGCTCCCGCACACCCTGATCGGCCACGGCCCGCACCACGTGCTCGTGGTGCACGGTTGGTTCGCCGACCGCGCCGCCTACGACCGGCTGCTGCCCGACCTCGACCTGGACGCCTTCAGCTACGCCTTCGTCGACCTGCGCGGCTACGGCGAGGCCCGCGACCTGCCCGGCCGCCACACCACCGCCGAGGCCGGCGCCGACCTGGTGGCGACGGCCGACGCGCTGGGCTGGGACCGCTTCTCGCTGATCGGGCACTCGATGGGCGGCTGCATCATCCAGCGCGCGCTCGCCGCCGCGCCCGAGCGCGTCCGCCGGCTGATCGGCATCGCGCCCGTCCCGGCCTCCGGCATCCCGTTCCCGCCCGAGCAGTGGGAGCTGTTCGCCTCCGCGGGCGACCTTCCGGAGAGCCGCAGCGCCATCATCGACTTCACCACCAGCGGCGTCCACCCGCGCGCCTGGGTGCGGCGGATGACCGAGCAGTCGGTGGAGCGCAGCGACGCCAAGGCCTTCCGCGCCTGGCTGGACTCCTGGGCACTGGAGGACTTCCACCAGGAGATCGCGGGCCGCACCCTGCCCGTCCGGGTGTTCACCTGCGAGCTGGACCAGGCGCTCACCCCGGAGCTGATCCAGCAGACCTGGCTGCGCCACTACCCGCGCGCCACCGAGGTCCACCTCCCCTCCACCGGGCACTACCCGATGGAGGAGACGCCGCTCCAACTCATCAGCGCCATCGAGGAGTTCCTCGGCGAGGACGGCCCGGAGGACTGACCGCCGCCCCGCCCACCGGGCCCGGTCGGCTCGTGGGAGCCGGCCGGGCCGGGGGCCGTCAGCCCGGGGCGCTCACCGTCCGCCGCAGAACACGTCCTCCAGCAGCTGCGCCTGCGCCCGGTACTGCGCGATCTGCTGCGGCCCGTCGCCGTGCGGGGTCGTCGACACCGCGAGCTCCCGGGTGCCCGAGGACCACAGCTGCGACTGGTACCCGGGCATCGAGCCGTCGTGCCCGTAGATCGGCCCGCAGGACAGCTGCACCCGGGCCAGCCCCAGCCCGTACGTCATCCGGCTCGGCGAGCCGTCCGCGGTGACCGGGATCGTGGTGGACATCTCCTTCATCAGCTCGGGCGACAGCAGCCGGCCGCCCAGCAGGGCCCGTTCGAAGCGGATCAGGTCGTCGGTGGTGGAGATCAGCTCGCCCGCGGCGTTGGCCCAGGTGACGCTCTGCACCGTCAGGTCGAAGTCGGTCCGCTGGTCCGGACCGGGGCCCTCGACCAGCGTCACGTAGCCGTGCGCGTGCGGGCCGCGGATGTCGGTCGCCGCGCCGGGGAGGTAGGTGCGGGTCATTCCCAGCGGGCGCAGGATCCGCGCCTCGATCTCGCGCGCGTAGCCGTGCCCGGTGACCTTCTCGACGACCATGCCGAGCAGCGCGTAGTTGACGTTCGAGTAGTGCCACGAGGTGCCGGGCGGGAAGTACGGCGCGTGCGCGACCGAGGCGGCCACCACCTGCGCCGGCGGGACGCTGTGCGAGGGCCCACCCTGCTCGTACCACGCGCGGGCCTCCGCCGCGGTCCTGAAGTTCGGGAAGACGCCCCCGTCCGGCTCGTTGGTCGGGTCCCACAGGCCCGAGCTGTGGTTCATCAGCTGACGGATCGTGATGTTCCCGCCGTTCGGGACCAGCCCCGGCAGGTACCGCTCGACCGGGTCGTCCAGGCCGATCCGGTGCTCGCCGACCAGCTGCAGCACGGTCGTCGCGGTGAACATCTTGGTGATGCTGCCGGCCCGGAACCGGCCGTCCGTCCGCACCGGCGCGCCGGTGGCGAGGTCCGCGACGCCCGAGCCGGCCCGCACCGTGCCGTGCTGGTCCGCGACGGCGCCGAACGAGGCGGCCGCGCCGGCCGCGGTCACCCGCTGCAGTGCGGCGCGCAACCGGGCCCCGACATCGGCGCGGTCGCCGCCCCGACCGTTCCCCTGCTCGTCACCCTGCTCGTTCCCTTGCGCGTTCCCTTGCGCGTTCCCCTGCTCGTCACCCCGGACATCGCCCGGTACGAGGCCCACCACGACGCCGGGGGCCGCCGCGCCCGGACCACCCGCGACCGGCGTCGCCGACGCGGAGGCGACCGGCGCGGCCATCGCCACGCAGATCGCCGCCACCAGTACGGACACCCGACGACGTGCCATCGCACACCCCCCACTCACCCGTGGCGGGCCGCGCCCGCCGCCTCCGCCCAGCCTCTCCGTTCCCCCTCCGGCCGGTCATCCGCTTCCCGTAGGAGGCAGTTCTCCGTCCGAGTACGGAGGATCGCCTACGCCGCGCGGAGGAGACGGGTGCCCCAAACCCCCCCTGACGGTCAGTTGGCGGCCGACCGGCGCACCGGGTGCTTGCTCATGATGGACACCCGGTTGAAGGCGTTGATGGCGATCGCGACCCAGACCGCCGCCGAGATCTCCTGGTCCGTCAGCACCGCCCGGGCGGCCGCGTACGCGGCCTCCTGCAGTGCGGCGTCGGCCGGCGTCGTGGTCGCCTCCGCGAGCCCGAGCACCGCCCGCTCCCGCTCGGTGAACACCTGGGTGTCCCGCCAGGCCGGCAGCACCCCGAGCCGCTGGGTGGTCTCGCCGGCCCGCAGCGCGGCCCTGGTGTGCACGTCGAGGCAGTAGGCACAGCCGTTGATCTGCGACACCCGCAGGTTGACCAGCTCCACCAGCCCCCGGTCCAGCCCGGCCTCGGCCGCGGCCGTCCGCGCCGCCTCGGCGGCGGCCGCCTGCGCCCGGTAGGCCTGCGGGGTCTGCTTGTCGATGAACACCCGCCGCTCCGCCGGGACCACCGTCACGTCACTCACCTGAGCTCCTTCCGCCCTGCTCGACCACTGCTCTTCTCGGCGATCATTTCACCATGCATAATAGTTGAAACTGAAACCACCAGGCAGGCGAAAGGTACGGCCCACCGTGAACCCCGTGAGCACCGTCGACATCCTCTCCCCCCGGGACGTCCCGCTCGGCGGCCCGCGCGCCATGACCGTCCGCCGCACCCTGCCGCACCGCTCCCGCCGCCTGATCGGCGCCTGGTGCTTCGTCGACCACTACGGCCCCGACGACGTGGCCCGCAGCGGCGGCATGGACGTCGCCCCGCACCCGCACACCGGCCTGCAGACCGTGAGCTGGCTGTTCAGCGGCGAGATCGAGCACCGCGACAGCCTCGGCGTCCACGCCCTCGTCCGCCCGGGCGAACTCAACCTCATGAGCGCCGGCCACGGCATCTGCCACTCCGAGGTCTCCACCCCCGCCACCACCGTCCTGCACGGCGTCCAGCTCTGGGTCGCCCTCCCCGAGGAACACCGCCGCACCGCCCGCGACTTCCACCACCACGCGCCCCGGCCCGTCCCGCTCGACGGCGGCGAGGCCCGCGTCTTCCTCGGCACCCTCGCCGGCGACACCTCCCCCGTCCCCACCTTCACCCCCCTCCTCGGCGCCGAGCTCACCCTCCGCCCGCACGCCACCGTCACCCTCACCGTCGACCCGGCCTTCGAACACGGCCTCCTCGTCGACCGCGGCCCGGTCCTCCTCGCCGACACCCCCCTCCGCCCCGGAGACCTCGGCCACCTCTCCCCCGGCCCCACCACCCTCACCCTCACCAACCCCACCCCCACCGAAGCCCGCGCCGTCCTCCTCGGCGGCACCCCCTTCGACGAACAGCTGGTCATGTGGTGGAACTTCGTCGGCGGCACCCACGCCGACATCGCCGAAGCCCGTGCCGCCTGGCAAGCCGCCTCCCCCCGCTTCGGCGAGGTCCACGGCTACCCGGGCGACCGCCTCCCCGCCCCGGAGCTCCCCGGCGTCCCCCTCAAGCCCCGCGGCCGCGTGCGCTGACCCGCACGTCGGCCCCGCCCCCGGCTACGGCACCCAACGCGGTGAGGTCGACCGCGTCGGCCATCGCCTGGTAGCCGGCGTCGTTCGGGTGCAGGTGGTCGCCGGAGTCGTACGCGGGGTCGAGCGCCGACGGGTTGCCGGGGTCGCGCGTCACCGAGTCGAAGTCGACGACGCCGTCGAACGCGCCGCTCGTCCGGATCCACCGGTTCACGGCCGTACGGATCTGCTCGCCGTAGGCCGTGTAGTACTTGGCGCCCTGGTAGGGCGGGATCGTTCCACCGGTGATCCGCACTCCTGCCGCGTGCGCCTGGTGGACGACGTTCAGCATGCCGCTCTCCAGGTCCTCCGCCGTCAGCGGTCCGGTGCCGCTGGAGCCGACGTTGTCGCCGATGTCGTTGATGCCTTCGAGCAGGATGACCTCCTTGACGTGCGGCCGGCCGAGGACGTCGTGGCGGAAGCGGCTGATCAGGGACTTGTTGTAGCCGTCGGCACCGGCATCCGTGAGGATCCGGTTGGAACCCGTCCCGGCGTTCACCACGCCGCGGGTGGTTCCGCCGCCGGTCGCGGCCATGCGGCGCGCGAGGTCGTCGGGCCAGCGGCGGTTGGCGCCCGGGGTGGAGCCGACCCCGTCCGTGAGGGAATCGCCGACGGCGACCAGGGTGCCGGTGGCCGTCCGCGAGACGACGTCGAGACCGGCCAGGACGAACCACTGCTGGCTGGTGGCCGGGTAATTGCCGGTGCCGTCGTCGGCGGCGTGGTCGCCCGCCGTGGAGATCCACGTGGTCTCGCGCGCCCGTTGGTGCCAAGTCTCGGCACCGGCAGGGATGTTGGGCAGGTAGACGCTGACGAGCAGGTCCTGGTCGGCGCACACGCCAGTCGGGACCGGATCGCTGAGGACCTCCCGCCCTGCGGGGATGGTGACGCCGGTGGCCCCGTGGAAGGTCACCGTGCGGTGGCTGCCGGGCACGGCCGTGCCCGCAACGCCGCCCTGCCGCGCCAGGTCGACGGCTCCGACGGTCAGCGGCGAGCTGCCGTAGAGGTTGCTCAGCCGCACCCGCGGCCGGGAGCCGGCCACCGAGGTATGGGCGATCATGCGGATGATCTGGTCGTGGAAGGTCGCCGTGGGTCTGGCCGCCGGCCATCAGGCCGTCGCCGAAGGCACCGACCCGGGTCGGCCGGGTGTGCCTGCGGCGCTGGTCCGCGCCGCTGTCGTGCCGCTGGGTGCACACACCGCCCGGGGAGCCGACCGGCATCGCGGCCGCGGCCGGCGACAGGGCGGGCGCACCCACGGCGAGCACTCCGGCCACGGCCAGGAGGGCGAGCCGCGAACTGACCTGACGTCGCATGGGAATCCTTTGCCTGTGGAGAGTCAGCGGCAGGGGGTTCGGCACCCACGAGCTCCACCACGTCAGCCGAGCGAGCCCCCCGACCGAACAGCTACTGGTCCGTATCCTGCCGCCCGGAGGCTGTCTCCACCAGCTCGACGCCCTTCAACAGCGCGGTACAGCAAGTGACTTGCGTCTCGCCGTGCTGCCTCGTACGCCTCCCTCGCGAGGGCCGGCGCCCGGCGGGCGACGTCGGCCCGTCGAAGGGGCCGGCCGCCGCGCTCAGGCGGCGCCGGCGGGGAAGAGCCGGCTCAGCAGGTGCTGGAGGGTGCGCCGGTCCTGCTCGCCCAGGTCGTCCAGCCCGCTGAGGGTGGCCAGCAGCTCGGCGCGGATCTCCTGGACGGTCCGCTCACCCTCCCCGGTCAGGGTCACGTTCTTGATCCGCCGGTCCGCGGGGTCGACCTCGCGGCGGACCAGGCCGTGCGCCTCCAGCCGATCGACGATGCCGGTGACGTTGGACGCGTCGCAGGCGAGGAGGTCGGCGAGGGTCCGCATGGGCATCGGGCGCCGGAGCAGGCTCAGCATCTTGCCCTGCATCAGCGTGAGGCCGCGCGCCGCCGCCACGGTGGCGAAGCTGCGGTAGTACCCGGCCGCGGCCTGGGCCAGCTGGTCCATCAGCTCGACGGATGTGGGCGGGGTGGGCGGGGTGATGCCGGTCATGGTTCGAGTGTAGGCAGGATTGGTTGACAACCTCAACCGTTGAGGCCTACCGTCGAAAGCATTACTTGAGGCCTTCAACCATCTAGGACCTCAACTCATCCGGGAGCACCACCATGACCGCCGCCCTCTTCGTCGTCACCGGCGCCACCCACTGGACCCTCGCAGACGGCACCGCCCACCCGACCGGCTACTGGGCCGAGGAACTCGCCGAGCCGCACCGCGTCTTCCGCGAGGCCGGCTACGAGATCACCATCGCCACACCCGGCGGCGTCGCGGCCACCGTCGACCGCGGCAGTCTCACCGCCGCGGCCAACGGCAGCCAGGAACGGGCCGACGCCGTCGCCGCGTACCTCGACTCCATCCGGTCCTCGCTCACCAGCCCCGCCCGGCTGGAGGACATCGACCCCGACGCCTACGACCTGGTCTTCTACCCCGGCGGCCACGGCCCCATGGAGGACCTCGCGGTCGACGAGACGTCCGGCCGGATCCTCACCCGCACCCTCGACTCGGGCCAGCCGCTCGGCGTGGTCTGCCACGCACCGGCCGCCCTGCTCGCCGCGCGCCGCGAGGACGGCAGCTGGCCGTTCGCCGGCTACCGGATGACCGCGTTCACCAACGCGGAGGAGACCATGGCCGGTCTGGCCGACCGCGCCGAGTGGCTGGTCCAGGACCGTCTGGTCGAGCTGGGCGCCGACTTCGCCGAGGCCGCCCCGTTCACCCCGCACACCGTCGTCGACCGCAACCTGTACACCGGGCAGAACCCGGCCTCCTCCGCGGCGCTGGCCCACCGCCTGGTCGAGGCCCTCGCCACCGACGCCGACGCCGACACCGACACCGACGCCGCCGCCGTCGTGACGCGGCTGCGCAGCACGTTCCGGTCCGGGCGCACCAAGCCGCTCGCCTGGCGCCTCGACCAGCTGCGGGCGCTGCGCTCGCTGCTCACCGAGCAGACGGAGACGCTCCTGGCCGCCCTGAACGCCGACCTGGGCAAGGGCGCCGCCGAGGCGTACCGCACCGAGGTGGCCTTCACCCTCAACGAGCTCGATCACACGGTGAAGCACCTGGAGGAGTGGCTGCGCCCGAAGCCGGCCACCGTCCCCGACGCCTTCCTCCCGGCCGAGGCCCGGGTGGTCCGCGACCCGCTCGGCGTGGTGCTGATCATCGCGCCGTGGAACTACCCGCTGCAGCTGGCACTCGCCCCGCTGGTGGGCGCTCTGGCGGCCGGCAACACCGCCGTGGTCAAGCCCAGCGAGCTGGCCCCGGCCACCTCGGCGGCCATCGCCCGCCTGCTCCCCCGCTACCTCGACCCGCAGGCCGTCGCCGTCGTCGAGGGTGCCGTGCCGGAGACCACCGCGCTGCTGGAGCAGCGCTTCGACCACATCTTCTACACCGGCAACGGCGCGGTCGGCCGCATCGTCATGGCGGCCGCCGCCGCACACCTCACCCCGGTCACCCTCGAACTCGGCGGCAAGAGCCCCGTCGTGGTCGAGCCCGGCGTCGACCTGGCCGTGACCGCGCAGCGGATCGCCCGCGGCAAGTTCCTCAACGCCGGCCAGACCTGCGTCGCCCCCGACTACGTCCTGGCCGTCGGCGACACCGCTGCCGCACTCGAGGCCGAACTGGCCGCCGCCGTCCACGCGGCCTACGGCGACGACCCGGCCGGTGACCCCGAGTACGGGCGGATCGTCAACGAGCGCCACTTCGACCGCCTCACCGCTCTGCTCACCGAGGGCCGCGTCGTCACCGGCGGTGGCCACGACCGCACCACCCGCTACCTCGCGCCCACGGTGCTCGCCGACGTCTCGCCCGCGGCTCCCGTGATGCGGGAGGAGATCTTCGGACCGATCCTGCCGATCATCACCGTGCCCGACCTCGACGCGGCGATCGCCTTCATCAACGAGCGCAACAAGCCGCTCGCGCTGTACGCCTTCACCGAGTCCGACCGCACCAAGCAGCGGCTCGCCGAGGAGACCTCCTCGGGTGCGCTCGTCTTCGGCCTGCCCGTGTCGCACCTGGCGGTCCCCGAGCTGCCGTTCGGCGGCGTCGGCGAGAGCGGCATGGGCCGCTACCACGGCGAGTACTCCATCGACACGTTCAGCCACGCCAAGGCCGTCCTCGACAAGCCGCTCGGCTAGCACGTTCCCCGCTGCCCGTGCCCCGCTGCCCGTCCCGGCCGACCGCCGGGGCGGGCAGCGGCGCCCCGGCGTCGCTGCCGACCGGCTCCCACGCCCCGGCGCAAGGCCGCCCGGGCGTCGGCTCCGGGCCGGACCGGCCGGTCGGGCGGAACCGGCGGTGATCCCGCCGTCGCCGAGCGCTCCCCCACCCCCCTTCTTGTGCAAGTGACAGTAACTGAAGTACCGTGCTGGACATGCCAGATGACGCGTGGTCACCACCTGCTGTCCTGCTGACGGTCGATCTCGTGATCCTGACCCTGCGGGAGAGCCGCCTGCACGTCCTCCTGGTGGAGCGGGGCGGAGATCCCTTCCGGGGGATGCTCGCGCTGCCCGGCGGATTCCTGAACCACGACGGTGAGGAGATCCTGGATGCCGCCCATCGCGAGCTGAGCGAGGAGACGGCCCTGGCCGCCGGCTGGGTGCACCTCGAACAGCTGGCCGTGTACGGGGGCACGGGCCGCGATCCGCGGGGCCGGGTCGTCTCCGTGGCCCACCTGGCGATCGCGCCGGGGCTGCCCGACCCGGTCGCGGGGACGGATGCCACCGATGCCGCGTGGGTTCCGGCGGAAGCCGTCCTGTCCGGCGACGTGGAACTCGCCTTCGACCATCGTCGGATCGCCACGGACGGGATCGAACTCGCGCGCACCAAGCTCGAATTCTCGGCGCTGGCCACGGCGTTCTGCGGGGAGGAGTTCACCATCGCGGAGCTGCAGCAGGTGTACGAGGCCGTCTGGGGCACCGAGCTCGACACCCGCAACTTCTACCGGAAGGTCCAGGCCGCGAAGGGATTCATCGTCCCCGCGGGCACCGATCGCCGGACCACGGGAGGACGGCCCGCACGGCTGTACCGGGCCGGTCCGGTGACGGTGCTGTTCCCACCGCTGATCCGGCCCGCACCAGCCGTGCCGGAGGAGCACACGAGAGGGGAAGAGGAATAGATGTCGAATGGCCCGGTGGTGATTCTCACCGCCCTCAATCTTGAGTACGAGGCCGTGCTCCAGCGGCTGGCCGGTCCGCAGCTGCACCGCCACGAGCGTGGTACGCGCTTCGAGGTGGGTACCGTGCGGGGCACCTCGTGCCGTGTCGCACTCGGTATGACCAGCAAGGGGAACCATTCCGCGGCGGTGATCGCCGAGCGCGCGATCCAGGAGTTCTCGCCGGTGGCCGTGCTGTTCGTCGGGGTCGCCGGTGCCCTGTGGGACACCACCAGGCTGGGCGACGTGGTGGTGGCGTCCCACGTGTACGCCTACCACGGCGGGACCAGCGAGGACGACGGGCTCAAGGCCCGCCCCCGGGTGTGGGAAGCACCGCACGCCATCAGCCAGCTCGCCTCCCACCTGGCCCGGGTGAACGACTGGGCGGACCCGATGCCCGGTCACGAGGAGGCACCGCAGGTGCGCTTCGGGGCGATCGCCGCCGGCGAGATCGTCCAGAACTCGCGGATCTCGGCCGAGGCGACGTGGATCCGGCAGCACTACAACGACGCGCTCGCGATCGAGATGGAGGCGGCCGGTGTGGCCCAGGCCGGCCATCTCAACGGGGCTCCGGTGGCCATCGTCCGGGGGATCAGCGACCGGGCGGACGGGACGAAGAACAGCGCGGACGACCGCAACTGGCAGCCGCGGGCCGCCGCGAACGCGGCGGCGTTCGCCACCCGGCTGGCGGTGGAACTGGTGGGAGAACAGGAGGAGACCGCCATGCCCCGGGACGACAGGGTCCGTTCGGCCGACGGGTTCGACCGCAGCGTCAGCAACACCGCCCATCACAGCACCGTCGGCATCATGGCCGGCTCGGTCACGGGCAGCAGCGTCCACCTGAACGCGGCCCCGAAGGCGGCCGGCCGGACCGACCTGATCGCTGAACTGAACGTTTTCCGCGAGCACTTGGGGCGCCACCGCACCGAGGGCGCCCTAGACGAGGACACCTACCGGGAGGCCCTGGGCGATCTGGACTCCGCCCTCCGGTCGGCCGGCGGGACCACCCCCGAATCCTCGAAGCGCACGGCCATGACGCTCAAGAGGCTGCGCGGACTGGTCGCGGACTGCCCCGCGCTGGTGGCCGAACTGGCCCCCCTGATCGCCGCGGCCGGTGACCAGGCATGAACCACGGCAGCGGTGCCGAGTTCTACGCGGCCGCCCACGACTCCACGGTCGGGATCCAGGCCGGGACCGTCCACAACTCCACCGTCTACTTCGTCCACCCGGACGCCTCGCCGCAGGAGAAGTACCGGGTGGGCGTGCAGCTCCTGGAGGACGGCGTCCCCAGCCGCGCCCGCGAAATGATCACCGACGCGATCGCCCACGGGTACGACGGCGCGGAGGTGCGCTTCCACTGGGTGCTCGCCATGCTCAGCGCACGCACCTACCACGACCTCGACACCGAGGAGGTCCGACGGCTGCACTACACCTCCGGGCTCGTCCGGGGCTACGCCGAGGACCAGTGGAAGGAAGCCCTGCGCGTCATCTTCGACCTGCTGGCGGTGCTCACCACCGCCGGCGGGGAGACCGGCCCCGTGCTGAAGCAGCTGCAGGACCTGCCGCGCCGCCAGCACGACGCGATCATCCGCCACCTCGACTTCGCACTCACCGGAGGGCTGAAGGACGACCTGTGGGCGGAGACCTGCGAACGGGCCAGGGCGGAGCGCTTCGGCAACGACCGGGAACGGCGGGTCTGGGCCTACTTCGCGCCCGTCCCCATCGGGGCGCGGGCCGTTCCGCCCCGCCCGAGCACCGCGGCCGCCGCCAAGGCGGCCCTGCCGCTCCGGGCGGCCCTGTTCGTCGTCAGCAGCGCGCTCCTCTGGGCCCTGGCCCTGATCGCGGATCCGGCCTGGGCCCTCGTCGAGTTACCGGTGGCGCTGGGCGCGGGTCTGACCGCGGCCCGCTCCGGCCTGCGGTGGTGGGGGCGGGAACCCCGGTCGGACGTCGGGGCCGAAACCCCGGACTCCGCCTCCCCCGAGGGCGGGTTCACCCACCAGGTCCGCCACACCTTCGACCACTACTTCAGCGTTCGCACGCCCTACGGGTTCACCGCGGACGCCTGGCTCGCCCACACCGCCGAGGTCCGCGCCCGCCTCGCCGCCGAGATCGCGGACCTCTACCGGGAGAGCAGGGTCGGCGTGGACCGGGTCACCTGGCTGATCCGGTACCTCGCCGAGGACACCCGGAACCGCCACCACCAGGGCACCCTGTTCGAGGACCAGCACCAGGACCGGGCTCCGGTCAGGACGAAGGCCCTGACCGTGGTGGCCCTGGCCGTGCTCGGCATCACGGCTCTGACCACGTGCGCAACGGCGGTCTCGGGTGCCGCCGCGCCCCGGCCGCTGTGGGCGTTCCTGGCCCTGCTCGGTGCGGCCTGGTCCGGGCACGCGGCCGCCTCCCGGTGGCTGGAGGTCCGGCGCGAGGAGCACCGGCTGGCCCGGGAGACCCGGAGGTACCACGAGCAGCTGGCCGCACGACAGATCGCCCACCAGCGCTGGCAGTCGCTCCTGGACGCCACGCGGCCCACCGAGCTGGAGATGGAGACCTGGCTCAGCTGCGACAAGACCTCGTTCATCGACGAAGCGCTCCGGCACCACCGGCTCACCTGGCGCGACCTGGTCACCCACACGATCCTGCTGGCCCCGGCCCCCCGCTGCAAACGAGGCCGGGTCAGGGGCGGCCCCTGGCGGTACTCGCACTACGTCTTCCGCCTGTTCCTGTTCACCCAGGACGGCATCCGCGAGATCGGCTCCGAGTTCGACTTCTCCACCGCGACGCGCAGGAACGAGCAGCGGAGCAACTACCGGTTCGACGCGCTGTCCTCCGTGCAGGTGACGGAGAACATCGACGTCGGCTACGACCTGGAGCTCTTCCTCACCAACGGGCCAGCCCGGAAGATCCGCGTCAAGGACGCCGACGCCCACCAGCTGGCGCCGGACGAGGACTCCCAGGAAATCTCGGAGATCAACCTCAGTGCGACCGGCTCCACCCACACCTTCCGCGTCCTGGAGGGGATAGCGGCGGACGGGAAGGGCTGGATCGAACGGCACGGCCCGGACAACCTGACGCCCTTCCAGATCGCCGGCTGATCCCGGACTCGAACATGGGGATGCCTGTGACTTCCACGGACGACGTCACCGAGAGCAAGATCCTGCTGGCCGAGTACGACTGCCTCAAGGAGGAACAGAAGACCCGCATCGGGTTCCGCGACAACCTGCTCTACTTCACGCTCGCCGCGGCCACCGCGGTCGTGGCGGTCGCCGTCCAGAGCGGGCAGTCCCGGCTGCTGCTCTCCGTCCCCGCGATCTGCCTGATCCTGGGCTGGACCTACCTGGTCAACGACGAGAAGATCTCGGCGATCGGCTGCTACGTCCGCGACCGGCTGGGACCGCGCCTGGGGGAACTCACCTCCGCCCGTGGCCCGGTGTTCGGCTGGGAGGTCTACCACCGCACCGTGGCGGGCCGCACCCTGCGCAAGCGGCTGCAGACCGCGGTGGACCTGTTCACGTTCCTGGTCCTGCCCATGGTCTGCACGGCCGCGTTCTGGTGCTCCCCCACCGTTCGGCCCCCGCTCGTGCTCGCCTCGCTCGCGCAGACGCTCGCCCTGGCCGTACTGGGCTGGCAGTTCCTGCGCCGTGCGGAGCCGTAGCACCGGCCCCGCCGGGGCCGACCGTCCTCGCCGCCTCGATGTCCGGACGTGTTCCACGCCGGTGCCCCGGATGACGACCTTTCTCGTCGCACGCGTTTTGGTCGCACATCTTGTGCGATGTCATGTCCGGGGCCACACTTCCGAGTTGCGAACACGCGCGCACATCTGCGTGAACGTCCTTCACCCCTCAACTGTCGGGCGACGCCCGACTGTCGAAAGGATGTTCAGTGTCACGCTCCCTCCTGCGGCGAGGACGGGCCGCCGCGCTCGCGGCCGTCCTGACCGCCCTGCCCGGGCTCTGGCTCGGCGCCTCCCCCGCCCACGCGGCCCCCGCCGCGCCGCCCGTCCAACCGGCCGCCACCGCCCAGCAGTCCGCCGACTCGGGCGCCGCCGTCCACCACGACACCTCCGCCCCACTGCGCGACCTCGCCGCCGCCTCGACGGTCGCGCCCGGCCCCAAGCACAAGGCCAAGGACCACGAGGAGCGGCTGCCCCACCCGCCGGCCGCGCACATCCCCGATCCGGTGGTGCAGGGCACGCCCGGGGGCCCGTCCGTCCCGGCCACCGGCACGAGCTTCGACGGCATCGGCTCGGCCACCTACTCGGTGACCGGCGTGCCGCCGGACCCGAACGCCGCGGTCGGCTCGACCCAGATCGTCGAGACCGTCAACACCGCCTACGCCGTCTACTCCAAGACGGGCGCCACCCTGCTCGCGCCGACCAACACCAGCACCCTGTGGTCCGGCTTCGGCGGTTACTGCCAGTCCACCAACGACGGTGACGCGGTGGTCCGTTGGGACACCATGGCGAACCGCTGGGTGGTCACCCAGTTCGCCAACGTCTCCTCCACCTCCGGCCCGTACTTCGAGTGCATGGCCGTCTCCACCTCGGCGGACGCCACCGGCACGTACAACCGGTACGCGTACCAGTTCGCCAACTTCCCGGACTACCCGAAGCTCTCGGTCTGGCCGGACGGCTACTACGTCACCTACAACATGTTCACCCCGGCCGGGTCGTTCCTGAACGCCCAGGTCTGCGCGATGAACCGGGCGAACATGCTGACCGGCGCCGCCGCCACCCAGCAGTGCTACACCACCTCCTCCTCGTACGGCGGGCTGCTCGCCTCCGACCTGGACGGCGCCACCGCCCCGCCCGCCGGCGAGCCGGCCACCCTGATGGGCCTCGGCACCACCAACACCTCACTGGCCTACTGGAAGTTCCACGTCGACTGGGCGACCCCGGCCAACTCCAGCTTCACCGGACCGACTTCGCTCACCGTCGCGTCCTACACCACCGCCTGCGGCAGCTCCGGCACCTGCATCCCGCAGGGCGGCACCACCCAGCAGCTCGACTCCCTCTCCGACCGGCTGATGTTCCGCCTCGCCTACCGCAACTACGGCGACCACGAGGCGCTGGTCGTCAACCACTCGGTGACCGCCGGGACTTCGGTCGGCGCCCGGTGGTACGAGTTCCGTCTCTCGGGCGGCAACCCGACCGTCTACCAGCAGGGCACCTACGCCCCGGACACGAGCTACCGCTGGATGGGCTCGATCGCCCAGGACAAGTCCGGCAACACCGCCCTCGGCTACTCCCAGTCCTCCTCCGGCACCCACCCGTCGATCCGCTACACCGGCCGCCTCGCCGCCGACCCGCTCGGCAGCATGACCCAGTCCGAGACCACCGCCCTCACCGGCGCCGGCTCCCAGACCGGCTACAGCCGCTGGGGCGACTACACCTCGATGGCGATCGACCCCGTCGACGACTGCACCTTCTGGTACACCGACGAGTACGAGCCCGCGAACGGCAGCTTCAACTGGGCCACCCGACTCTCCTCCTTCACCCTGCCCGGCTGCGGCGGCACGACGGCCAACGACTTCTCGCTCGCGCTCAACCCCGCCTCCGGCAGCGTCGCCGCCGGCTCCGCCACGACCAGCACCGTCTCCACCGCCACCACCGCGGGCACCGCCCAGACCGTCGACCTGACCGCCTCCGGCCTGCCCAGCGGCGCCACCGCCACCTTCAGCCCGGCCTCCGTCACCTCCGGCGCCGGCTCCACCCTGACCCTCACCACCACGGCCGCCACCCCGGCCGGCAGCTACCCGATCACGGTGACCGGCACCGGCGCCTCCGCCACCCACACCGCCTCCTACAGCCTGACCGTGACCGGCGCCACGGGCGGCGGCGGCATCACCAACGGCGGCTTCGAGACCGGCGCCCTCACCGGCTGGACGGCCACCGGCGCCGCCACCGGCGTCACCACCGCCACCCCGCACAGCGGCACGTACGCGGCCCTGCTCGGCTCGACCTCGCCCACCAACGGCGACTCCTCGATCGCGCAGACCTTCACCGCGCCGACCGGCACCAGCAGCCTGTCCTTCTGGTACAGCACGGCCTGCCCGGACACCGTCACCTACGACTGGGCCACCGCCACCCTGACCGACACCACCACCAACACCACGACCACCGTCCTCGCCAAGACCTGCGTCGCCAACTCCGGCTGGGTCCAGAAGACCGCGGCCGTCACGCCCGGCCACTCCTACACGCTCACCCTGACCAACCACGACGACAACTGGTCGGGCGACGCCACCTCCACCGAGTTCGACGACGTCACCCTGTCCTGACCCGCACGCACCGACCCGGGCGGGCCGCGGTAGCCCCGCACCGCGACCCGCCCTCGTCCGTCCGCCCACCCGAAGGAGTTCGGATGCGACACCCACGCACAGCACCCGTCTGGCGGCGCCCGCTCGCCGCCCTCGCCTCGGCGGCCCTCGCCCTCGCCGGTGCGGCCTGGACGGCGGCCCCGGCCGGGGCCGCCACCGCGATCACCAACGGCGACTTCGAGACCGGCACGCTCACCGGCTGGACCGCGGCCGGCACCACCTCCGTCACCACCACCGGCCCGCACGGCGGAACGTACGCCGCACTGCTCGGCAGCACCTCCCCCACCAACGGCCTGTCCTCGATCAGCCAGTCCTTCACCGCCCCGGCCGGCAGCCCGGCCCTGTCGTTCTGGTACGACGTGACCTGCCCGGACACCGTCAGCTACGACTGGGCCACCGCCACGCTCCAGGACACCACCGCGGGCACCACCAGCACCGTCCTGCCCAGGACCTGCACCAACGGCGCCGGCTGGCAGCAGGTCACCAGCGCCCTGACGGCCGGTCACTCGTACACTCTGACGCTGAGCAACCAGGACGACAACTGGCCCGGGGACGCCACGTCCACGCTCTACGACGACGTGCAGGTCACCGGCACCTCCGCCAACGACTTCTCGATCACCGACAGCCCGGCCTCCGGGACGGTGGCCGTCGGAGCGGCCGCGACCACGACCGTCTCCACGGCCGTCACCTCCGGGTCCGCCCAGTCGGTGGCGCTGTCGGCGAGCGGCCTGCCCGCGGGGGCCACGGCCGCGTTCAGCCCCGCCACGGTGACGGCCGGCGGCTCCTCCGCGCTGACCGTCTCCACCACCGCGACCACCCCCGCCGGCACCTTCCCGATCACGGTCACCGGCACGGGCGCCTCCGCCACTCACGCCGCGACCTACACGCTCACGGTCGACGCCGGCGGGTCGAGTCTGGTGCAGGTGAGCACGGACCCGTTCACCAACTCCACCAGCCAGCACGCCACCGAGCTGGAGCCGGACACCTTCGCCTACGGCAGCACCATCGTCTCCTCCTCCCAGGTCGGCCGGTTCACCGACGGCGGCTCCTCCGACATCAGCTGGAACACCTCCACCGACGGCGGTACGACCTGGCAGCACGGCATGCTGCCCGGTGTCACCACCTACCAGGGCGGCGGTAGTTGGGCCCGGGTCTCCGACCCCTCGGTCGCCTACGACGCCAAGCACGGCACCTGGATGATCACCGGCCTGGTGATCGACTCCGCGGTCAACGGCGCCGGCGTGAGCGTCAGCCGCTCCGCGGACGGGCTGACCTGGCAGAACCCGGTGCTCGCGGTCGGCAACGACGGCCAGGGCTACGACAAGGAGTGGATCGTCTGCGACAACTCCACCACCAGCCCGTACTACGGGAACTGCTACATCGAGGTCGACATCACCTCCTCGTCCAACCGGGTGATCATGTCGACCTCGCACGACGGCGGCGCGACCTGGTCCAGCCCGCTCAGCCCGGGCGGCACCAACACCGGCCTCGGCGGCCAGCCGCTCGTGCAGCCCAACGGCACCGTGGTGGTCCCGTTCTCGACCAACGGCAGTTCGATCCGCTCCTTCACCTCCACCAACGGCGGCGGCTCCTGGGGCTCCACCGTCCTGGTCTCCACCGTCTCCTCGCACGCCGTCGCGGGCAACCTGCGCGACGGGGAGGGCCTGCCCTCCGCCGAGATCGACGCGAGCGGGAAGGTGTACGTCTCCTGGCAGGACTGCCGCTTCCGCTCCGGCTGCCCGGCCAATGACATCGTGTACGCGACCACGACCGACGGCAGCACGTGGTCCGCGGTCACCCGGGTACCGATCGACGCGACGAACAGCGGCGTCGACCACTTCATCCCGGGCTTCGGCGTCGACCACGCCACTTCCGGCGCCACCGCAAGGCTCGGCCTCTACTACTACTTCTACCCGAACGCCAACTGCACGGCCACGACCTGCCAGTTGGAGGTCGGCTTCATCTCCTCCACCAACGGCGGGGCCACCTGGAGCACCGCGCAGACCGTGGCCGGCCCGATGTCGCTCGCCCAGATCGCCTCGACCACGCAGGGCAGCATGGTCGGTGACTACCTCTCCACCTCGGTGGTGAACGGCAGGGCGGTGGCGATCTTCGCAGTCGGCAAGGCCCCGACCAACGGCCAGGCCTTCGACGAGGCCATGTACGCCGTCACCGGCGGCCTGGCCCTCCAGGCCGGCACCGTGCCCGCGAGCACCTCCCCGGTGCTCTTCACCGCGCCCGACCGGGAACGGACCCTGCCCGCGGCGGCCGTCCGCCGCTGACGTTCCCGCCCCGCCTTCCGGCCCCGCCTTCCCGCCCGGTGCGAGCCGGCGGGGCCTTTCCTCGACGCGCCGGTGCCCGGCCCGCTCACCGCGAGCGGGCCGGGCACCGGCGTCACCGCGAGGCTGTCCCCGTTCGACGGGG
Source organism: Kitasatospora sp. NPDC094028 (assembly GCF_049543595.1). Lineage (NCBI taxonomy): Bacteria > Bacillati > Actinomycetota > Actinomycetes > Kitasatosporales > Streptomycetaceae > Kitasatospora > Kitasatospora sp. NPDC094028. The sequence goes on from NZ_JBMVFA010000025.1 coordinate 73,699, forward strand.
ACAAACCCGCCGGACGTCGAGGGTGCGGCGTCAGCCCTGGCAGATGCCGCGGCTGTAGTCGAAGGTGGCGGCCGCCTGCGAGTACTGCCACTGCGGGGCGAGCAGCTGGTCGTCGAGCTGCGCCGCGGCGGTGCGGTTCTCGACGATGTAGCCGAAGTCCTGCAGCCAGGCCGGGTAGAGGTTCTTCGAACCGATGAAGAACGCGGATCCGTCGACCGAGACCACCTTGTGGTGCAGTGCGTACGGGTGCCCGTCGGCCCAGGTCGAGGTGGGGGCGGCGCGGAACGGGGCGAGCTGGAGGTTGCGGCACATCGCCGTCCTCGCGTCCGCCGGGTTGCCGAGGCGGGCGGTGAGGCGGGCGGCGAGGATGTCGCTGATCTCGTTCACGGACTTGATCTGCGAGTAGCCGCCGCTGCCGACCGCGCCGCGGTTGGCGGGGTCGCTGACCACGATGCGGACCTTCACGCCGCCCGCGAGCTTGGCCGCGAGCAGGTCGAGGAGCCGCGCGTCGTAGCGGGGCATCGGCGGGCAGGTGCCGGTCACGTCCTGCTGGGAGATGTCGATGCGGCTGTCGGCGCCGGCGATCAGCGCGCGCAGGGCGTTCTCCTCCGGGTTGACCGTCTCGTAGTCGCGGTCACCGTTGGTGTTGTCGTGCAGGCCGATCGGGCCGCACTTGGTGTCGCCGATGGCGGGCACGGGAGCCGGACGGTAGCCGGACGCGGGGTCGGTGCCGCGGATCCCGACGCCCAGGCCGCCGACCGCGATCACCGGCAGGTCACCGGTGGCGGGCACCTTGTCGGCCGGGGGGTTGAGGCGCCGTTCCAGGTCGGGGGTGCAGCCGGCGCCGTTGGTGGAGGCGAACCACGCGGCGGAGAACGTCCCGGTGTTGCGGCAGGTCCAGTCCCACAGGGTGTCCAGGTAGGCGCCGGCGGAGGCGGCGGCCGGGCCGTTCAGCGCGAGGTCGACGTCGGTGACCGGGTGCGCGGTGTCGAGGTAGTCGCTCTTCCAGTTGTTGATGCCGCCGGTGATGACGCTCTGCCCGTCGACGACCAGCAGCTTGGAGTGGTTCCAGGAGAACGCGGTCCTGGCGGTGGTCATCGCGGCGACCTCGATGGTGACGCTGCCCGAGGCACCACCGAGTTCGGCCACCAGCTCGTCGCGGTACTTGGACGGGAGCGCGGTGATGTTCAACAGCGGCGCGGCCCCGGCCAGGATCCGCACGTGCGGCCGGTTCCCGGCCGCCACCGAGGCCTTGAGGCCGTCCACGACGGCGTCCTGGAACGCGCCGTCCGGGAACGGCGCGAGGGTCGAGATGTCGACGGTGCGGGTGGCGTGCGCGATGGTGTCGCGCATCTTGTCGAGCAGGCGGCGCGTGCCGGTGCGCTCGGTGCAGGAGGGGTCGCCCCAGCAGCCGGGGGTCTGCAGCAGCCAGCCGCCCGGGTCGTCGGCCGGCGCGTCGAGCCGGTTGCCCGCCGTCCGCTGCCACACCGTCCCCTCCAGGCCGGGCGAGACCTGACGCAGTGCCTGCTCGACGGCATCGAGGTGCGGGGTGGTGCCGGCCGGGGCGGCGACCGGAGCGGGCACGGGAGCCGGGTCGGCGAACGCGGGGGCGGCCGGCAGTGCGCAGACGGCGGTGGCGGCGAGGGCCAGCGCGGAACCGGCGAGACGGCGGCCGGAACGGCGGGGCTGGGGATCGAGCACGGACGAGTCCTTCAGAAGGGGCCGGGGGCTGTTCACCCGGACGACAAGGTAATATTACCTTAAAGTAACTTGATGTTTGGTCAGCAATCCGCCAGGGCCGCCCCCTTGGCGCCGGTCCGCCGCCTCGACGCGGACGGCTCGCCCGCCCCGGCGCGGGGGCGGGCGAGCCGTCGGTGTCCTCCGGGGCCGGCAGCCGCTACTGCGGCGTCACGTAGGCTCCGGAGATTCCGCCGTCGACCAGGAAGGTGTTGGCGGTCATGAACGACGAGTCGTCGGACGCGAGGAACGCCACCGCGGCCGCGATCTCCTCGGGCTCGGCGAACCGGCCGAGCGGGATGTGGACCAGTCGACGGGCGGCCCGCTCCGGGTCCTTGGCGAACAGCTCCTGCAGCAGCGGGGTGTTCACCGGCCCGGGGCAGAGCGCGTTGACCCGGATGCCCTCCCGGGCGAACTGCACGCCCAGCTCGCGGGACATCGCCAGCACGCCGCCCTTGGAGGCGCTGTAGGAGATCTGCGAGGTGGCCGCGCCCATCACCGCGACGAACGAGGCGGTGTTGATGATCGAGCCCTTGCCCTGGCGCTGCATGTGCGGGATCGCGTACTTGCAGCACAGGTAGACGCTGGTGAGGTTGACCTCCTGGACCCGCTTCCAGGCGTCCAGGCCGGTGGTGAGGATGGAGTCGTCGTCCGGCGGGGAGATGCCCGCGTTGTTGAAGGCGATGTCGAGCCGCCCGTACTCGTCGACGGCCCGCTGGAACAGCGCGCGCACCGCCTGCTCGTCGGTGACGTCGGCCTCGATGAACAGGCCGCCGACCTCGTTCGCGGCCTTGGCGCCGGTCTCCGCGTCGAGGTCGACGCAGACCACCTTCGCGCCCTCGGCGGCGAACCGGCGGGCGGTCGCCAGGCCGATGCCGCTGCCCGCGCCGGTGATGACGGCCACCCGGCCGTCGAGTCGCTGGGTCATGCTGATCATTCCTCCGTGGAGATGAAGACGTTCTTGGTCTGGGTGAAGGCGTCGAGGGCGTCCGGGCCGAGCTCCCGGCCCAGGCCGGACTGCTTGAAGCCGCCGAACGGCGTGGTGTAGCGCACCGAGGAGTGCGAGTTGACGGAGAGGTTGCCGGCGTCGACGCCGCGCGAGACGCGCAGCGCCCGCCCGACGTCCCTGGTCCAGATCGAGCCGGACAGTCCGTACTCGGTGGCGTTGGCGATGCGCAGCGCGTCCTGTTCGTCGCGGAACGGGACGACCGCGACGACCGGGCCGAAGACCTCCTCGGTGAAGGCCCGGTCGTCGTGCCGCACGGGTGCGAGCACGGTCGGCGGGAACCAGAAGCCGGGCCCGTCCGGGGCACTGCCGCGGACGGCGACCGCGGCCCCGTCCGGGACGTAGGAGGCGACCCGCGCCCGGTGGGCGGCCGAGATCAGCGGGCCCATCTCGGTCTTCTCGTCGGCCGGGTCGCCGACCCGCACGCCGCGGACGGCGGGCTCCAGCAGGGCCATGAAGTCCTCGAACACCGAGGCCTCGACCAGGATCCGGGAGCGGGCGCAGCAGTCCTGGCCGGCGTTGTCGAAGACGGCGTAGGGGGCCGTCGCGGCGGCTTTGGCGAGATCCGCGTCGGCGAAGACGATGTTGGCGCTCTTGCCGCCGAGTTCGAGGGTGACGGGCTTCACCTGGGCCGCGCAGCCCGCCATGATCTCCTTGCCGACCCGGGTCGAGCCGGTGAACACCACCTTGCGCACGTCGGGGTGGGTGACGAAGCGCTGCCCGACGACCGGGCCGCGTCCGGGCAGGATCTGCAGCACACCCTCCGGGATCCCGGCCCGGAGGGCGAGTTCGCCGAGGCGCAGCGCGGTGAGCGGAGTGAGTTCGGCCGGTTTGACGATGACGGTGTTGCCGGCGGCCAGCGCCGGGGCCAGCGCCCAGGCGGCGATCGGCATCGGGAAGTTCCACGGCACGATGACCCCGACGACGCCGATCGGCTCCTGGAAGGTGACGTCGATGCCGCCGGCGACGGGGATCTGCCGGCCGAACAGCCGCTCGGGCGCGGCGGCGTAGTACTCGATGACGTCCCGCGCGTTGCCCGCCTCCCAGCGCGCGTTGCCGATGGTGTGGCCGGCGTTGGCGACCTCCAGGGCGGCCAGGTGCTCCCGGTCGGCGTCGACGGCGGCGGCGAAGGAGCGCAGCAGCCGGGCCCGGTCGGCGGGTGCCACCCGGCGCCAGGTGTCGAAGGCGGCCTTGGCGCGGGCGACGGCGGCGTCGGTCTCGGCGAGGCCGGCCAGTTCGACGGTGGTGATCACCTCCTCGGTGGCGGGGTTGACGACCTCGTGGAGGTCCGGTTCGGTCATGGGGCGGTCTCCCTGTGCGTGGTGGTGGTCCGGCCGGCGGTGATCAGGGCGTGCAGGAGGCGGCCGTCGTCGGGGTCGGTCTCGGGGTGCCACTGGACGCCCAACGCGAAGCGGCGGCCGGGTAGTTCGAGCGCTTCGACGATGCCGTCCGTGCTCCAGGCGGTGGCCCGCAGGCCGGTGCCGAGGCGGTCGACGGCCTGGTGGTGGTAGCAGGAGACCTCGGCGGCCGGCCCGAGGACGGCGGCGAGCCGGCTGCCGTCCACCAGGCCGACCCGGTGGCGGACGAAGCGGGCGGGGACGGTCTGGTGGCTCCCGTCCGGCAGGTGCTGGCGGAGGGTGCCGCCGAGTTCGACGTTGAGCAGCTGCATGCCGCGGCAGACGCCGAGCACCGGCAGGTCCCGGGCGAGGGCGGCGCCGAGGAGCAGGCTCTCCCAGTCGTCGCGGGCGTGGTGGGGCGGGCCGGTGCGCGGATCGGCGGCGGCCGCGTACCGGGCCGGGTCGATGTCCGGTCCGCCGGCGAGGACGAGCCCGTCCAGGGCGTCGAGCAGGTGGCCGGCCCCGCCGGGTTGCGGTGGCAGCAGCACCGGGGTGCCGCCCGCGCGGACGACGGCGTCGACGTACGTCTGGGGCACCAGGGCGGCGCGCTGGTTCCAGACGGACCAGGCGGCGTCGTCCTGGTAGCTGGTGATGCCGATCAGCGGGGGTCGGCGGTCGTGGCCGGTCACAGCCGCTCGAATCCGCGGCGCCGCTCCCAGTCGGTCACCGCCCGCCGGTAGGAGGCGAGTTCGGTGCGTCCGGCGTGGGCGTAGTGCCGGACGACGTCCTTGCCGAAGGCCTCGGCGGCGACGGTGCTGCGCTCGAAGGCGTCGACCGCGTCGCGCAGGTCCGCGGGCACCCGGGGGGCGGCGGAGGCGTACGCGTTGCCGGTGAACTCCGGTTCGAGTTCGAGCTGTTGCTCGATGCCGTGCAGTCCGGCCGCGATCAGGGCGGCGACCGCGAGGTACGGGTTGACGTCGCCGCCGGGGACGCGGTTCTCGAAGCGCAGCGAGGGGCCGTGGCCGACCACGCGCAGGGCGCAGGTGCGGTTGTCGCGGCCCCAGGCGATGGCGGTGGGCGCGAAGCTGCCGGGCACGTAGCGCTTGTAGGAGTTGACGGTGGGCGCGAGCAGCAGGGCGAAGTCGGCCAGGCAGGCGAGCTGCCCGGCGAGGAAGTGTTCCATGGTGCGGGAGAAGCCGTGCGGCCGGTCGCCGGCGAACACCGGGGCGCCCTGCTCGTCGCGCAGGCTCAGGTGGATGTGGCAGGAGTTGCCCTCGCGTTCGTCGTACTTCGCCATGAACGTGAGGCTGCAGCCCTCCTGGGCGGCGATCTCCTTGGCGCCGGTCTTGTAGACGGCGTGGTTGTCGCAGGTGGTGAGGGCGTCGGCGTACTTGAAGGCGATCTCGTGCTGGCCGAGGTTGCACTCGCCCTTGGCGGACTCGACGGTGAGGCCGGCGCCGGCCATGTCGTTGCGGAGCCTGCGCAGCAGGGGCTCGATCCGGCCGGTGCCGAGGATGGAGTAGTCCACGTTGTACTGGTTGGCCGGGGTGAGCCGGGTGTAGTCCTTGTCCCAGGCCTGTTCGTAGCTGTCCCGGAAGACGATGAACTCCAGCTCGGTGGCGGCGTGGGCCTGCCAGCCGTAGCCGGCGAGCCGGTCCAGCTGGCGCTGCAGGATCTGGCGCGGGGAGACGGCGACCGGTGTGCCGTCGTGGTGGGTGACGTCGCACTGGACCATGACCGTGGCTGGGTGCCAGGGGACGGACCGCAGGGTGGCGAGGTCGGGGCGCAGCACCAGGTCGCCGTAGCCTCCCTCCCAGGAGGAGACCTCGTACCCGTCGACGGTGTCCATGTCGACGTCCACGGCCAGCAGGTAGCCGCAGCCCTCCGCGGAGCCGGGGACGACGTCGGCCAGGAAGTACTCGGCGGCGACGCGCTTGCCCTGGAGGCGGCCCTGCATGTCGGTCATGGCGAGCACGACGGTGTCGACGGACCCGTCTGCGACGCGGGCCCGCAGTGCGTCGAGGGTGAGCCGGGGGCTGGTCATCGGACCTCCAGTTCGGTGTCGTGTGCGTCGGGTTCCGGCGGTGTGCCGTGGACGTGGGGCCCGGTGAACCAGTGCCGGGCGGAGGCCAGCCACCAGATTCCGGCGAAGCCGACGACGACGGCCACGGCGACGGGGGTGTAGTTGAAGCTCTCGGCGGTGATCGGGCTGGCCGTGGGGAGCATGAACAGGACGGTGATCACCGCGGTCCAGCCGACCGCGACGACGCCGATCGGCCGGCTCCACCGGCCCAGGTGCCAGGGGCCGCGCGGGAAGGCCTCGCCCTGGCGCAGCCGCAGGAAGACCGGGATGACGTAGGAGATGTAGAGGCCGATGACGGAGATGGAGGTCACGGCGGTGTAGGTGGTCTCGTTCCAGAGCGCGGGCAGGCCGAGCAGCAGTGCGCCGCCGGTCGCCAGCCAGACCGCGCTGGTCGGGGTCTGGGTGCGCGGGTCGATGCGGTGCCACAGGCGGGAGCCGGGGAGCGCGCCGTCCCGGGAGAAGGCGTAGATCATGCGGGAGTTGGCTGTGACGGAGGCCATGCCGCAGAAGAACTGGGCGCCGATCACGATGAGCAGGAGGAACTGGGCGCCGCCGGGGCCTATCGCGTCGATGAAGATCTGCGCGGGCGGGACGTCCGTGTCGCTGTTGAGCGCGCCGTCGTAGTCGCGGATCGCGAAGGTGATGCCGAGCAGCAGGATCCAGCCCGCCACCAGGGAGACGGTGATGGCGTTGACGATGCCGCGCGGGCCGGAGCGGGCGGCGTCGTGGGTCTCCTCGGTCATGTGGGCGGAGGCGTCGTAGCCGGTGAGGGTGTACTGGGCCATCAGCAGGCCGAGCAGTGCGACGTAGAACTGGCTGTGGAACCCGGTCCGGTTGACGAACTCGGTGAGGACGAAGGAGACGGAGGCGTGCCGGTCGGGGAGGAAGGCGAGCGCGCCGACGATGACCGCGACGCCGACCAGGTGCCACCACACGGACACGCTGTTGAGGACCGCGACCAGGCGCACCCCCAGGGTGTTGAGCAGGCCGTGCACGGCCAGGATGACGGCGAAGATCTCCATGGTGTGCGCGGGGCTGGCCTCGACGCCGAAGCGGAGCGTGAGGAAGGCGTTGGTGAAGAAGGCGGCGCCGTAGTCGACGCTGGCGGTCACCGCGACCTGGCCGAGGAAGTTGAACCAGCCGGTGAACCAGCTCCAGGCCGGGCCGCGGCTGCGGGTCAGGGTGGCGGACCAGTAGTAGAGGCCGCCGGCGGTCGGGTAGCTGGAACAGATCTCGGCCATCGCGAGCCCGACGCACAGCGTGAGCAGGCCCACCACCGGCCAGCCCCAGACGATCAGGGCCGGGCCTCCGGTCTTCATCCCCGTTCCGTACAGGGTCAGGCAGCCGGAGAGGATGGACACGATGGAGAAGGAGACGGCGAAGTTGGAGAAGCCCGACATCGAACGGGCCAGTTCCTGGGTATAGCCCAGCTCGCGGAGCCGCTGTTCGTCGGCGGAAACGGGGGCGCCGGAAACGGGGGAGGCTGTCGCCGGAAACACGTCGGGGGCAGGGTGGTCGGGTGAGCGTGCGTCGGTCATGGGCACCCCTGGGGGTTGAGGGTGTGCCGGGGAGCCCCCGGCCACGACGGCGTGGCGCGGTTCCCCCGGCCGGTTCGACGGTCGGACGGCTCTTTCAATGGCCCGGAAACAGACCATTGGGGTGGGTGAGCAGCATCGTTCCGGCTTGGCCGGGGCCCCGTCAAGAGCCCGGCGGGAACGCGTGCGGGAAACCTGTTCATAGGTACGATTCCGGCGTGGACGTGGACGAGACACTCGACCGAGCGCGGCTCGACTGGCGGGCCGGGGCGATCTTCCGCCCGGTCCGGACCGGCAACGCCTTCGAGGAGACCGTCGAGCGGCTGCTCCAGGCGATCAAGCTCGGCGTCTTCGGGCTCGGCGACCGGCTGCCCGCCGAACGGGACCTCGCCGCCCGGCTCGGCGTCAGCCGGGAGACCCTGCGCGAGGCGCTCCGCACGCTGCAGCAGGCCGGCTGCGTCGAACCCCGCCGCGGCCGCTACGGCGGCACCTTCGTCACCTACCGGATGCCCGCGCCGGACGTCGCCGACCTGCGCCGCGCGGCCCGCGACCTGGGTGGCGCGCTGGAGGACGCGCTGACCTACCGCCAGGTGCTGGAGGTCGGCGCCGCCGAAGCGGCCGCCCGCCGCCCCCTCTCCCCCGACCAGCAGGCCCACCTGGAGAGCCGGCTGGCCGAGCTGGAGGAGGCGCCGCCGGAGCAGTACCGCCAGCTCGACTCGCGCTTCCACCTCGCCATCGGCGAGCTCACCGGCTCCCCCACCCTCGCCACGGCCATCGCCGAGGCCAGGATGCGCCTCAACGACCTCCTCAACGCGATCCCCATGGTGGACCGGAACATCGCGCACGCCGCCGAGCAGCACCGCGCGATGGTCCGGGCCATCCTCGACGGCGACGGCGACGCCGCCCGCCGCGCCACCGAGGAACACCTCGCCGGGACGGCCGCCCTGCTGCGGGGCTTCCTGGCCTGAGGCCCCCAGGCGCCGGGACGCGGGGGCCGGGCCGAACGGGGGCCGGGCGCGCGGGGGCCGGGCCGAGCGGTTCATGAGACGAAGGCGTCCTGGTAGCGCGCGGTGGCGATGGGGCGGCTGCCGAGGAGCGCCTCGGGCAGGTCGAAGGCGTCCACCAGCGTGCGGCCGTGTTCGGCCAGGCGTGCGACCGATCGTTCCTGCAGGTCGGGAAGCGCCCCGGCCTGCTCCGCCGTCAGCTCACCGGCGGCGAGCAGCGTCGTCGCGTGAGCGGTGATCCGCTCCAGGGTGAACAGGCGGTGCAGGTCGAGCAGCACGGCCCGGGCCCCGGGCTCGGCGGCGGCGTCCGTCCAGGCCAGCAGGGCCGCCGCCGCGTCGCACTCGGCCCGGGCGGTGACGGCGGCGAGCGCGTCCGGGGCGGCGGAGTTCCAGCGGCGCATGCCGTCCCTGGCGGGCACCTCGCGCAGCCGGGTCCTGGCGCGGGCCAGCCGCAGCCGCCCCGCCGTCCGCAGCAGCGCCTGCCGGGCCGCCGGGTCGGCCAGGTCGGCGGATCCGCCCGGGCGGGCCGCTTCGCCGCCGTCCCGGCCGGGCTCGTCCGCCTCGGCTTCCAGCAGCAGTTCCGCCCCGGCTTTGGCCCACAGTGCGAGATTGTCCCCCTCGGCCGTGATGGTGCCCTCGATGTCGGCGGCGGCCTCGATGATCCCGTTCACCGGCAGCAGCCCCTGGGCGCCGCAACGCTCCCGGGCCTCGATGACGAGGCTGCGCGCCTGCCAGGTCGTCCAGCCCTTGGCGATGGCCACCTGCCGCTCGGCGGCCTCCCGGTCCGCGGAATCGGCCGGGTCGTGCCCGGTCCACCGGGTGACGGCCATGCGGTGCAGCGCCGTCATCGCGTAGACGGTGGCGAGGCCGGCGAGCAGCGGGCCGTGGTGGGTGCGCAGGCTCCACAGCGGGCGGCGCCGGTCCGGCCGGACGCCCGAGATCTCACGGTGGTGGGCGTAACGGACCGCGGTGGCCAGGACCGCCCGGGCGCCGCCGGTGGCGCTGGCACTCATGCAGAGCTTGCCCGCGGTGACCCGGCCGATCGCGGTGAGGAACCGCTTCCGGCGGCTGCCGAACGCGCTGGTGAACGTGCCGTCGTCGGCGAGCCGGCCGTGCGCGCCGGTGAGCAGGGCACCGTGCGGCAGGGTCACGTGGTCGAAGGAGGTGAGGCAGTGGTCGACCGGGCTTCCGGGCCGCACCGGCAGGGCGCGGACGGTGACGCCGGGAAGCGGTCCGTTCTCGTCGGTGAGCGGGGTGCGGAAGAGGAAGACGCCGTGGTCGCGCCCGTCGACGCGCAGGCGCGCGGCGACCACGGCGGATTTGGGGCCGCCGACCGCACTGGTGTTGGGCATGAACTTCTGGGCACCGGGGTTGGGCGTGTGCAGGGTGAAGGTACGGTCGGTCCGGTCGTAGTCGGCGACGGTCTCCAGCGCGGTGGCGTCGTTGCCGTGGCCGAGTTCGGTGCAGAGGAAGGTGCCGACGCGGTCCATCCGGAGGTAACCGTCGAGCGGGTGTATGAAGTCGACGTCGTGGTCGAGCAGGCTGCCGAGGAAGAGGTTGTAGTGGATCCCGGTGAGCACGGTGAGCGCTCCGTCGACGGCGCCGGTCCACTCGTGCAGCGCCGCCAGCCGGGCGGGGTCGGCGGCGAGCGCGGCGGCGTCCACACGGTCGTTGAGCAGCCGCAGCCGCCGGTAGGCGTCGCCGATCCGCTCGACGGTGCCGTCCCCGGTCCGCGGGCGCAGGGCCGGGTCGGCGGCCAGCGCCCGCCACGCGCGGTGCCCCGAGCCCTCGTCCGCGGCGAAGAGCAGCCGGGTCAGCTCGGCCGCCACCGCCCCGGCGGCGGGCTCGGGCTCGGGGTCGGGGTCCGGGTCGGGGTCGGGCTCGGGGTCGGACTCGGGCTGGAGCGGACGCAGCGTCAAAGAAGCTAAGCAGTAGGCGGATTCACGCGGAGCCAGGCGACCGGGAGTCGTAGTCATGTCAGTTCTAAGCGACCGACCCCGTCCTTGGTCACGGCCGGGTGCGTGTGATCACCGGCACACGCCACCCGCCTGGCGGCACCGGTGGAGGCGGGGCCTCCCGGCCGGGGCCACCCCGCCGCCGGGCCGTCCCGGGTGGACGACTACGATCCTCCGACCGCACAACCGCCGCCGCCCGGGCCCGCCGTGGGCGGCCGACCGTCCGCCCCGGAGCCCCCTCGTGACGTTCACCCCGCCCGCACCGCCCGCGTTCGCCGAGTCCACGCCCGTGCAGAAGACCGCCAGGATCATCACGGACGTCCTGGCACCCGCCAACCTGGTGATCGCGCTCCTCCTGCTCGTCGGCTGGCACAGCACCGGCTCCTGGGCCGGGCTCGGGTGGGGGCTGCTCGCCGCCCTGTTCTGCGGCGTCATCCCCATCGGCATCGTCCTGCTCGGGGTGAAGCGCGGCGGGCTCACCGACAAGCACATCCGAATACGGCGGCAGCGGGTCGTCCCGATGGCCCTCAGCCTGGCCTCCGTGGCCGCCGGCATCACCCTGCTGTACACCCTGGGCGCACCGGCCGACGTCTCCGCACTCGTGGTCGCGATGCTCGTCGGGCTCGTCTCCTCGCTGCTGGTCACCATCGGCTGGCAGATCTCCATCCACAACTCGGTGGCCGGCGGGACGGTCATGATCCTGCTGCTCGCCTTCGGCCCCCCGCTGCTGCCCGCCGCACTCGCCGCAGGCGCGATCGGCTGGTCCCGCCTCGTCCTCAAGGCCCACACCGTCGCCCAGATCCTCGCCGGGACGGCCCTGGGCGGCACCGCCGCGCTGACCTTCGCGCTGCTCCGCTGACCCACTCGGACGGGGCGTGCGCGTGCCCGTGCCCCTCGTGCAATTTCACATTGTCATGTTATATTTCACATCCATGGAGAGACGATCGGCCTCCTCCCCACGAGAGAACCGGTGTCAACTCCCTTCACCGCGCGCCGAGTCACGCCCGCCCTGACGGCGGGCCACACCCACGAGCGCCCGCCGAGCCCCTGGCCGGCACCCCAACTCCCGTACGAGGGCGTCGTTCAACCGCTTCCACGCCGCCCTCGTACGGGCTTCGAACCCCGCGCCACCGGCGCGGTCACCCGGTCCCGGGCTGCCGTTCCCCCACACCCCGGCACCGGCCGGAGTTCGAACGACGCCTCCAGGCACTGCAAGTGATGCCGCACACCCGACCGGATGCCGGCTCTCGTCTGGCGAGAAGCGGACCTCACCAGCGATCAGGCACGGACGGGGTTTCGGCCAGCTCGGGGATGCCAAGAAAACGAGAGTCCATTCCGATCATGATCACGCATGCCCGGCCCGGAGCACCCGGAGAGTGACGCGCATCATATCTGCGGTCTCGGAATACGAGGGCCCACCCGTATCGGACGGCTCGCGGTGAACCCTGTTACAGCTCCGCCAGGAACTGTGCCAGCGATGGCGCGACCAGCCGACCGCCCGGATGGCCGACTTCCTGGAGCAGGATCCTGCCGGTCGCATTGTCGAGGACGAAGAACAGGTCGGAACAGGTGCTGGCGACGGGGAAGGTGATGTCACCGCCGAACTCCGCCGCCTGGCGGCGCGCGTGTTCGGCCAGGCCACGCACCGTACGCCGCAGTTCGTCCTCGTTCCACAGGGTGCACAGCGTCACCGGCTCCCCGGAGTGCTCCAACCCGTCCACCACGCCGCACCAGAAGGTGCCGTAGAGCGCGAGCACATCCGGATGCAACGTCGTGCCGATCTCGGCGAGTGCACTCTCAAGCTCGGCAAAATCCGGAGCCTGTTCCATCGGCACGGGCTTCCACCGGATCATGCCGTCCGGGGTGGGCGCCCCCATCTGGCAGGGGGATGACCATTCGGGGTCGTATTCCACGACGTTCAGGCCGACTTGGTCCAGGCCGGGCCACAGGCCGTCGAGAAGCAAGGCACCGAGCCTGGTCCGTGTGTCGTTCCCGGTCAAGTTCTGACTCCTGTCAATGGTGCGGTCCTCACGCCAGCCGCAAACGCTATCGGGCCGGTGCGACAGCGAGTCCACCGTCCTTCGCCGGTAAGGCCAACTGGAGCCGGCACTCCTTCCTCGCGCCGCCCTTCGACACCGCGAACAACCTCACCCAGCAGGAACTCCGGTCCTACCTGCCCACATCCCCGCCCTTTTCGGCTCTTACCACTGCGAGATCGAGCTCGGCGACGGCGGCCCGGGCCGTTCGCCGGTGCCCGACGCGCCCGGTGACCTGCCGGCCGGGTCACCGGGCGCGAGGGGCCGCCGGGCGCGGACCGCCCAGGGGTGCCGCCGCCTCGACCGCCCGGGTCGGCCTCGCGGGAATCGGCGTCAGCCGAGCGTCACGCCGCGCTCCCGGGCCAGGGCTTCCAGACCGTACCGGGCCACGTGCTCGGCGTTGCTCAGCTCGATCGTCCGGACGCCCTCGGCGGCGAGCCGCTCGTTGACCTCGTCCAGGTGCTGCTGCACGAGCTGCTTCTCGGCGTCGGTGGTGCGGCCCTTGTGCGGCCTGCCGGCGTGCTCCAGGCTGGCGTAGTTGACGCGTTCCTTGGCGCCGGCCGGCACCGCTGCCTGGCCGGGGACGGTGCGGGCCACCTTCCTGGCGCCGCGCAGCACCTCCGGCATCGGGGTGGCGGAGGCCAGCCGGTTGAAGGCCTCGGCCTCCAGCACGACCGTCTCCGGCTCGTCGGCGTCGGGGTAGTGCAGCTCGACGGTCACCAGGTCGAGCGCCAGCGCCTCCACCGCCGCCAGCTCACTGCCGAGCGCCTCGATCTCGACCGGGCCGTCCTCCAGGTCGGGGTGCCGGCGCACCACGATGCGCACCAGGTCGTCCTCGTTCTCCACGTGCGTTCCGGTCAGGTCCGAGAACCGGATGATCTTCTGGCCCATGTCTACCTCTCGTGATGGCTGCGCTCTGGCGAGAGCCTAGCCGGGGATGATCATCGCGTTCACCGGGCGGAGCATCACCCGGTGCCGGCGGTGTGCCCGGCGCCGGAAGCCGCGGCACGGGCTCACTCGGGCGGGGCTCGTGGGCGTGCCCCGCTGGCGGTGGTTGGCCGGGGCGTACCTGCGGCGGGTCGCCGGCCGGCTCGGCATCCACGCCGATCCGGGCGGGACCCCGATCAGCTACCTGGTCTCCTGCACGATGGACCCCTGGCTGACCGACACCGAACGCGGCGACTTCATCCCCGTCCTGCGCGAGGCGCTGGCCGAGGGCGCGCGGGCCGCGATCGGCGACGTGTTCCCCGAGCCCGCCCGCTGAGCGGCCGGGGGGGGGGGGGGGGGGCGGGGCGGCCGGCGGGGGGGGGGGGGGGGGGGGGGCGCGGCGGGGGGGGGGGCCCGCGGGCGGGCCCCCCCCCCCCCGGGGCGCGAGGGGTTGTAAGGGGGCGGCCCCCCCCGCCCCCCCCCCCCGCGACCGGAGGACGGCCGGCTGGCGGCCGCCGGTCCCCGGCTGCCGACGACCGGCTACCGGGAGAAGTAGGTCTTGACGCTGACGGCCGGACCGTGCGCGAACTTCCGCACGGCCGCCTTGGCGTCGCCCGACACGGCCACGGAAGCGGTGCCCCCGGCCGGGACCGCGGTCAGCCCACCGATCGGGACCGCCTCGACCACCTGCTGCGACCTGCCGGGTCGCGGCTCGTCATAGACCAGGTAGACGACCCGGACCGACACCGCCGTGTCGTTCGGGTTCTTCAGGACGACCTGGTCGAAGGCGTCGAACTTGGTCAAGGGCTGACCGTCGGCATCCGCCGGCTGGGCCTCGACGAGGGCCGCGTCGGCCCGCAGGTCCGCCGGGGCCAGCTCCTTGACCGTCACCCGGACATCGGCGACCTGGTCGGCTCCGGCTCCGCTGAAGGCCAGGACGTCGAAGCCCCCGCCGGGTTGGACGACGAGGCCTCCGTGGTCACTCCCGTACGCGGTCGTGACCCGTACGTCGGGCAGGTCCTTCCCGCTGCCGTCCACGGCGGAGATCGCCAGGGTGGGCGCCACGCTCGTCCGTCCGCCGTTGTTGATGGACAGGGTCTGGTCGATGAACTCCTGCTTGCCGAGCGCGTGGTAGCGGAAGGACAGCGGCGCGGCCGTGGGGCTCGCCGCCGAGCTCGCCGCGACCGGTGCGGAAGCCGCCGGCGCCGCACTGCTCGTGGCGCCGGCGGGCTGGGACGCCGCTCCGGCCGGAGTCGGAGCGGTACCACCTGAACGGCAACCGGCGAGCGCGACGAGACCGAGGACCATGCCCACGATCGTCGCGCCCCGCCGGTGTCGAACGAAAGATCGATCCATGCTTGGCATTTGCGGGAGACTAGCGCAGGTGGGGGCACCACCGGACCACGGGGCCGGCAGCTCCGCCGCTCAGCACCGCCGGACCCGGAGACGCGGGTCGTCGGCGGCCATCGGCAGGTCCTCGGGGAGCACCCGGCCGGCGGCGTGTTGCCAGGCCAGGGTGAATGCGGCGTCCATGCCGTCATCATCGCGCGCGCCGGCCCGCCCCGGCCTACGATTTGTCCGGCGGCAGTCAGTCCCCGCCGGTCCCTCCCGCGACGAGCCGGGAGGCCAACTCCTCCGCCAGGCTCGCCATCCGGCCGCGGCGGCGGCGGGCGAGGGCCAGCCCCAGGTCGCGGCGCGGGCCGGGTTCGGCCAGCGGAAGCGCGACCAGGTCCGGGTGCCGGGCGAGGCCGATCTCGGGGATCAGCGCGATGCCGATCCCGGCGCGGACCAGCGACTGGGCGAACTCGTAGTCCGTCACGGTGCAGGAGATCCGCAGCTCGACGCCGGCCAGGTCGGCGTGGCGGGCGAGCTGGCCGGCGGACTTGTGGCAGCCCAGGATCCAGCGCTGGTCGGCGAGTTCGGCCAGGTGCAGCGCCTCGGGACGGTCCCGGTAGCGGGCCGCGGCGGGGTGCCGGCTCAGCAGTACGACCCGGAGCGGGTCCTCGCCGAGCGGCGTCCAGTCCAGCCCGGAGCGGTCGCCGGGCCTGGCCGGCGGCGAGCCGCCGAAGTGGTAGGCGAGGGCGAGGTCGGCCCGCCCCTCGCGGACGGCGGGCAGGCTCTCCTCCGGTTCCGCCTCCAGGACGGTCAGTTCGACCTCCGGGTGGTCGGCGGCGAAGCCGGAGAGCGCCGAGGGCAGCAGCCGTCGTCCGCCGCTCGCGAAGGTGGCGACGGTCAGGGTGGTCCGCTCGGCGGTCAGCCGGGTGATGCGCTGCTGGGTGTCGGCGAGTTCGGCGGCGATCGCGTCGGCGGCCTCCACCAGCAGCCGGCCCGCGTCGGTGAGCGTGACCCCGCGGGTGGAGCGCTCCACCACGGGCGCGCCCAGGCCGCGCTCCAGCGCGGCGATCTGCTGGGAGACGGCCGAGGGGGTGCAGTGCAACGCCAGGGCCGCCTGGTTGAAGCTGCCCCGGCGGGAAACCTCCCGCAGCACCGCCAGCCGCTGGACGTCGATCAACAGTTCTCCTAATGATGCGTTCTTGATCTCAACACTACTGCTGACGACCGGGGCACGACAGGCTGGTCCCACCGGAAGCCACCGGAAGCCAGGAGAAGGGATCGAGAGCATGGACGTGTGTGTGATCGGCGGGAGCCGCTACTTCGGCAGGCGGCTGATCGAGGAACTCCGTGACGCGGGCGCCACGGTGACCGTCGTCAACCGCGGCTCGACCCCCGCCCCGCAGGGCGTGACCCACCTGCTCGCCGACCGGGACGACGAGGCCGCGCTGCGTGCCGCGCTCGGCGACCGGCACTTCGACGCCGTCGTCGACCAGGTCTGCTTCACTCCCGTCCAGGCCGCCCTCGCCGCCCGGGTGTTCGCCGACCGCACCCCGCGCTACGTGCTCACCTCCACCGTCGAGGTCTACGCCCACCTCGGCCGGCCGGACGGTCCGCCGCTCACGGAAGGGGCACTCGACCTGTCGACCGAGCCGGTGGACCTGCAACTCCCCTGGGGCGACAGGCAGGCCATAGCCGACCACTACGCCCTGGGCAAGCGCCAGGCGGAGGCGCTGCTCACCCGGCAGGCCCCCTTCGACGTGGTCACCGTCCGGACCGCGCACGTCCTCGGCGGCGCCGACTTCACCGGCCGGCTGGCCCACTACGTGGAGCAGATCGGACGTGGCCTGCCGGTGGCCGTCCACGCCGCGCCGCAGCCCGCCTCCTTCGTCCACGCGCCGGAGATCGCCCGCTTCCTGGCCTGGGCCGCATCGGCCGACTTCACCGGCCCGGTCAACGCGGCCTCCCGAGGAACCCTGGACGTCCGGGAGTTGTGCGCAACCGTGGGCCGGGTGACCGGCACCGAGCCCCGGCTCACCGCCGAAGGGAGCGAGCCGCCCTCACCGTTCTCCTTCGACCGCTGCTACGCGATGGACACCTCCCGGGCGGCCCGTCTGGGCTTCCGGTTCTCCGCCGTCACCGACTGGCTGTCCCAGGCCGTCGAGGAGGTCCGCGCATGACCGCCGCCCGGGCAACCGCCCCCACCCGCAGCATCGGTGACCGCGCGGTCGGCGCCATCGGCCTCGGCGCGATGCCGCTGTCCGTCGAGGGCCGCCCCGACGAGCAGCAGGCGATCACCACCGTCCACGCCGCCCTCGACGCGGGCGTGACACTGATCGACACCGCCGACTCGTACCACTGGCACGCGGACGAGGTCGGCCACAACGAGCGGCTGGTCGCCCGCGCGCTGGCCGCGTACGGCGGCGGCGCGGACGGCGTCCTGGTGGCCACCAAGGGCGGCCGGGGCCGCCCCGGGGACGGCAGCTGGACCGTCGACGGCGACCCGCGCCACCTGCGCCGCGCCGCCCAGGCCTCGGCCGCCCGGCTCGGCGTCGAGGCGATCGACCTCTACCAGTTGCACAAGCCGGACCCGGCCGTCCCGTTCGCCGACTCGGTCGGCGCGCTGCGCGACCTGGCCGACGCGGGCACCATCCGGATGGTCGGGCTCTCCAACGTCGACCCCGCGCAGATCCGCACCGCACGGGAGATCCTCGGCGCGCGCCTGGTCTCCGTGCAGAACCGCTTCTCCCCCGCGCACACCGCCGCCCGCGACACCCTCGACCTGTGCACCGAACTCGGTCTGGCCTTCCTCCCCTGGAGCCCGCTCGGCGGCATCTCGCTCAGCGCCGTCGACGACCTGGGCAGCCGCCAACCCGCGACGGGCACCCCGTTCCACGCCCTGGCCCGCGCCCGGGGCGTCAGCCCGCAGCAGGTCTGCCTCGCCTGGCACCTGGCGCAGTCCCCGGTCGTCCTGCCGATCCCGGGGGCCCGCCGGCCCGCCTCCGTCCGCGACTCGGCGGCTGCGGCCGGCCTCGCGCTGTCGGCGGAGGAGTTGGCGGGACTGCACCTGTAGGGGCGGGGGGGGGGGGGGGGGGGGGGGGGGGGGGGGGGGGGGGGGGCGCCCCCCGCCCCCCCCCCCCCCCCCCCCCCCCCCCCCCCCGATCGCGCACCGCGCTGCCTCCGCGGTCAGCTGTCCGCGAGCGCCAGCTTGAGGCCGAAGCCGACCAGTACGGTGCCGGTGATCGCGTCGATGGCCCGCTGCACCGAGGCGCGGTTCAGCCAGCGGCGCACCAGCTGGGTGCCGAATATCAGGGCGCTGAACCAGACCAGCCCCTCCAGGTCGTGCACGGCCGCCAGGACGACCCCCATCGGCAGGTGCGGGGCACCCTCGGGGATGAACTGGGGCAGCATCGCCATGTAGAAGACGCCGTTCTTCGGGTTCAGCAGGCTGGTGCCCAGCCCGCGCGCCCAGGACCGCACCCACGTCGTCTCCGCGCCCGCGGCTTCCGCCGTGCCCTCCGCGCCGCCCGCCGCGGCTCGGCCGCGCTCCCTGAGCGTCTTGCGGACCATGCCGATCCCCAGCCATACCAGGTACCCGGCCCCGGCCACGCGCAGCGCGTCGTACAGCAGGTGCGAGGCCGTGAGCACCGCCGTGGCACCCACCGCGGCCGCCACCCCCCACACCAGCACCCCGCAGAGGATCCCCAACGCCGTCGCGAAGGCCCGGCGCCGGCCGAGGGTGATGGCCGAGCGCAGGACGAGGGCGGTGTCCAGTCCGGGCATGATGGTCAGCATGCCGGCCACGACGGCGAAGGAAGCAATGGCAGAGGTCACGGTCATGCGCCCATCCTGAAGCCCCGGCCGCGATCACGTCCAACGAGGTCTGCTTCAGCCTTGATCAGCGGAGCTGATGCCGCCGACCCGCTTCCCTCGGCTCGGCCCCTGACAGCCCACGTACTCCGGCGAGCCCGCTTCTTGATCGGCGGGGTGCTCCGGCAGCCAGTTGGCCGGATTCCTGCCCTGCCGGGCGCCTCGGACGCTGGGTGCGGAGAAGCGCAGGTCGGCGGCCTGCGGGACCCGGGTCGCGGCGGGCCGGCGGGCGGTGTGGCGGGCCCGGTGAGCCCCGGTGGTCCCAGTGGACTCACCGACCACGTACGGCTCTTTCGTCCCTTCCGTTCCTTCTTGATTCCTCGGGCCGAAAAAGCTCCGTGCCCATGCCATATTTGCCGGGCGGCGGCGCCCGGACCGGGGTCGTCCCGTTCGGCCTGCCCGCGAACAGCGAACAGCGAACAGTCGACGCTCGACCGAGTTGTGAGGAGAGGGACTTGACGAACCTGTCGGAAACCGACCGTGACCTGCCGTCCCCGGTGCCGCTGATGCAATTGACTTCCGCGTTCTGGCAGTTCAAGACGCTCGCCGCGGCCGTGGAGGTGGGGCTGTTCACCGAGCTGGCCGACGGGCGGGCGCTCACCCAGGAGGAGCTGGCCTCGCGGCTGGACATCCGGGAGCGGCCGGCGGACATGTTCCTCGCGGCCCTCACCTCGCTGGGGCTGCTGACCAAGGACGACGGCAGGTTCCACAACTCCCCGCTCGCCGAGGAGTTCCTCGTCGAGGGCCGGCCCCGCTACTTCGGGGGACTCGTCAGCTACTGCGACCAGCGCGAATACCCGGCCTGGCACCGGATCGTCGAGGCGCTGCGCACCGACAAGCCCCTGACCTGGGACCCCGACACGCGCGAGAGCCTGTTCGGCTCGGACGACCCGGTGATGACGAAGCTGTTCTGGGAGGCGATGCACTCCCTCTCGATGTCGACCGCGCGGGCGCTCGGCGAGGCCTACGACTTCAGCACCCACCGGCGGCTGTTGGACGTGGGCGGCGGATCGGGGGCGTTCCCGATCGTGCTGTGCCAGCGCTACCCGCAGCTGGCGGCGACGGTGGTCGAACTCGACCACGTGTGCGCCGTCGTCGAGCAGAAGGCGCGCAACGCAGGGGTGGGCCAGGCCGTACGGGCCGAGGCCGGCGACTTCCTGTCCGACGCGGCCCTGCCGACCGGCCACGACGTGATCCTGCTCAGCAACGTGCTCCACGACTGGAACGAGACCACCGGCCGGAAGCTGATCGGCAAGTGCTACGACGCGCTGGAGGACGGCGGCGCGATCATCCTGTGCGAGCTGATGCTCGACCCCGACCACACCGGTCCCGCGCCCGCGGCCCTCATGGGACTGAACATGATCGTCTCGACCGAGGGCGGCCAGAGCTACTCCGCCCCCGAGCTCACCCGCTGGCTGACCGACGCCGGTTTCGAGGACCCCCGGACCATCTCCTTCGAGACGACCGGTGCCAACGGTGCCGTGGTGGCCCGCAAGCACCCCGGCCGCGTCGGCTGACCTGCGCACCGACCGACCTGCCCGTGGCTTCTGCTCCGGGTTGAGAGCCGCACGGCCCCGCCGCGTCCCGGCGGGGCCGTCACCGTTCCGCCGGGCGGATCCGCCCCCGGCCCCCGCCCGCCTCCGGTGCCTCGACGGTGGCGGGATGATCGACAAGCAGCTCCGTGTCGTCCTCGCCGAGGACTCGGTGATCCTCCGGGACGGCGAATCGTCCCGCCCGGGCGGCGGCGCCGCGGTTGCCCTCGCGGGCGGCGGTCCGGCTGACCGGGCGCCCCCGCCGTCCGGCTCCGCGCAGGTGCGCCCGGACACGTCCTACCGGGTCAGCAGGCCCGCCACCGCGTCGATGAAGACCTCGGGGGCCTCCTGCGGGACGTTGTGCCCCACCCCCGGCAGGTAGCGGTGCTCGTACGGCCCGGTGAAGTGGTCCCGGTGCCCTGCCGCGCTCGGGCCGCCCACGCCGGAGTCCCCGCTTTCGAGCACGACCGTGGGCACGGAGATCGACGGCTGGGCCGCGATGAGGTCTTCGAGCCCCTGGTAGCGAGGATCGCCCTCGGCCAGGCCGTACCGGTGCCGGTAGGAGTGGATCACCACGTCGACGAAGTCCGGGTTGTGCAGGCTCGCGCGACTGGCGGGGAAGGCGGCACTCGCCCCGGTCCAGGTCGGCGACCAGGTGCGCCAGAGCAGTTCGCACAGCTCGTCGCGGTTGCGCTCCAGACCGAGGCGCCCGCGCTCGGAGTGGAAGTAGTACTGGTACCAGTAGGTGCGCTCCCACTCCGGGTCGACGGGCTCCCCGGCGCGGGCGATGTCCTGGACGTTGTAGCCGCCGGCCGTGGCCAGGCCGCGCACGCGCTCGGGACGCAGGGCGGCCGTGATGCACGCGGCCCTGCCGCCCCAGTCGTAGCCCGCGAGGACGGCGCTCTCGATGCCGAGCGCGTCCATGAAGTCGACCACGTCCTGGGCGATCGCCGCCTGCTGTCCGGAGCGGGCCGTCGTGCCGTCCCGGAACCGGGTCGGGCCGAAGCCGCGGAGATACGGTGCGAGCACGCGGGCGCCCCGGTCGGCGAGGCCCGCGGCGACGTCGTCGAACGCCCGGACGTCGTAGGGGAATCCGTGGAGCAGGATCACCGGCGCGCCGTCGGGTTCGCCCGCGCTCTCGTAGCCGATGTCCAGTACCGCCGTCGCAACCTGTCCTGATGATGAGAAGGCCATCATCTGATCATGGCACGGCCTCAAGGCGAACTCGCCCGAATTCCTCAGGACATCCGGACCGACGCCGCGACCCGAAACCCGGTCGGGTAACTGTCCAACCGAACGGGTGAATTGGACGACGGCTGCGCGCTGCGCGGCACCCCGACCAGGAGGGCGCCCACGGCCGCCCCGAACCCGGCCGGACGGCCTCACTCGAACGTGCACTCGCCGCCTGCGCCTTGGGCTCCGGCGCTTCCCACCACCCTTCGCGAGCGGGCGGAGGGGCCGTTGGGGCGCGCCTGAGAGGTATTCGAAAACGCCCGATTCGACCCGGGATCGCCCTGGCTCGCCCGAGGGTAAATCCGCTTGAACAGCGCATTCGAACAGCCCCATCATCGGACGCCTCCGGGTCGTCAGAAGACCCCAACTCGACTCTACTGAAGCCCACTTGGGCCCCCTCCAACGCAATCGTCTCCTCGACTTCGCACGCCCGCACACCGTCCCCGGCTGGAGGAACCGTGATGCACACCCCTGCCTCGAAGCCCACCGACCCCCGAGAGGAGGCGGACTCATGACCGCCACGACCCGAGCGGCCGAAACCGGCGAGGCCGCCGACGAGGAACTCCAGTGGCTGGCCGACGGCCGTCGCATCGAGGCGATCGAAGCGATCAGCGTCAGCTCGATGGCCCGCCGGCTCCCGAGCCTCGTGGTCCGCGCGTTCCGACTCGGCTGGCGCATCGACCGCGCCTCCGTCGCCCTGCTGCTGACCTGCCAGGTCGTCTCCGCCGTCCTCGGCGCGGCCGGGCTGTTCGCGACCACCGGCGCGATCGCGGCCCTGTTCGGCCCGGGCCCGATCGGCGACAAGCTCACCCACGCGGCACCGTCGATCCTGGTGATCGCGGCAGCGGCGGGCGCCCGCTCACTGCTCGGCGTCACCATCCGCACCATCACCGTCCACCTGTCCCCCAGGATCTCCCGCGAGGCGGAGGCGGCGGTGCTGCGCGCCACCGTGGCCGCCGAGCTCACCGCCTACGACCACGCCGGCTACAACGACGAACTGGAGGCCGCCGACCGGGGCGCCGAGGTGTGCGTGGACATCGTCGGCGAGGCGCAGAACCTGATCGCCTCGCTCGCCTCCCTCGTCGGCGCCGCGGGTGTGCTGACGGTGCTCCACCCACTGCTGCTGCCACTCCTCGTACTGGCCGCGCTGCCGCAGGGCATCGCGTCGGTGCACGCCGCCCGGGTGCAGTTCCTCGCGAACCGGGCCGCCATCGGCGACCGCCGGATCATGGCGAACCTGCGCTGGTACATCCACCTCAAACGCAACGCCGACCAGGTCCGCTCCGACACCATGGGCGACTTCCTGCTCGCCAAGTACGAGCAGGTCGGCCGGCGCCTGGACGTCAGCTCCCGGCAGGCGGCGATGAAGGGCGCCAGGGTCTCGGTGATCGGCGCCGCCGCCTCCGGCCTCGGCACCGCCCTGGTGTGGGCCGTGATGCTGTGGCTGGTCAGCACCGGCCGGATGAGCCTCCCCCACGGCGGCGCGGCGGTGTTCGCCCTCGGCTCGGTCGGCACCAGCCTGCACGGCATCGTCGGCTACGGCGCCGACCTGTTCCGCACCGGCATGTACCTGGACGACTGGTCGAGCTTCCTCGACACCGCCGGAGGCCACCGCCCGCAACGCGGCACCGCCGTACCGCAGGCCCCGCACCGGATCTCGGTGCACGGCCTCAGCTACGCGTACCCCGCCTCCGAGCGCACCGCGCTGGACCGGGTAAGCCTGCACGTCGACCGCGGCGAGATCCTGGCCCTGGTGGGCGAGAACGGCTCCGGCAAGACCACCCTCGCCAAACTCCTCGCGGGCCTGTACCTGCCGGCCGACGGATCGGTGCGCTGGGACGGGCACGACACCCGCGGCCTCGACCCGCACGCCCTGTGGCGCCAGGTCGCGGTCGTGCCCCAGGACTACGCGCGCTGGCCACTGACCTGCCGGGAGAACATCACGCTCGGGCAACCGGCCCCCGATGGCGACGAGGCGGTGCTGCGCGCCGCCGAGGCCTCCGGGGCGGGCGAGGTCGTCGCCAAGCTCCGCCGGGGTCTGTCCACGCTCCTGGCCGTGGAGTGGATGGGCGGCGAGGAACTGTCCGGAGGGCAGTGGCAACGCCTCGCCATCGCCCGGGCTTTCCACCGCGAGGCCGGACTGCTCGTCCTGGACGAACCCACCGCGGCCCTCGACCCACGGGCCGAGCACCGGATCTTCCGGAACCTGCGGGCCGTCTCCCGCGACCGGGCGGTCGTCCTGGTCACCCACCGGCTCACCAACGTGGCCGTCGCCGACCGGATCGTCGTCCTCGAAGACGGGAAGGTCCTCCAGGAAGGGACGTTCGCCGAACTGGTCGCCGACACGGGCGGCCGGTTCCGGGAGCTGTGGGACCTGCAGAACGAGCGCACCGGCGTGCCCGCCCCGCGTGCGGGGAAGGAGAGTTGATGCGCAAGGACGATGATTGATGCGCAGTGAAGACGCACATCCCCGTCAGCCGGGCCGGGGGGGTGTGAGGCCCGGTGACCGGCGCTGAGTGTCGGGGCGCATGACTACTCTTCGGGCCATGTTCGAGGTTGACGAGGGCTTGCCCTATGACGTGAATGAGTTGCTCTCCGATGCGGGGCGTCTGGTGCGGGCCGATCCCGAACGACTGCTGGAGGCGTTGGATCAGGCGCCTGGTTCGCGAGCCCGGCTCGTGGCATCGGTGTACCGGGCTTCGGCAGGCGTGCACCGGGACCTCGGCCCGGCACAGCGTCGGCAGGTGTTGGCGCTGGACGCGGCCCGGCTGGGTGACCGGGACCTGGCCGCGTGGCTCGCCGACGCCGACGTGCCCGGGGACCTCGGTGAGCAGTGGAAGGTGGACTGGGCGAGCGGCTCGCTGGTGGACCGCCGGCTCGTGCGGTCCCTCACCGGCCACGGCGGCCCGGTGATGGCGGTGGCGACGGCGGTGGTCGACGGCAGGCCGGTCGCCGTCACGGGTAGCCGGGACAAGACGCTGCGCTTCTGGGACCTGGCTACGGGCCGTCAGCTCCACGAGCCGGTGACCGGCCGCACCGATCCGGTGTCGTCGGTGACGGCGGAGGTCCTGGCCGTCGCGACGGCGATGGTGGACCGACGAGCGGTGGCGTTCACGCTGAACACCGACGGGACTGTGCTCCTCTTCGATCTGGCCACCGGCCGTGGGGTCGGCGAGTTCATCCGGGTGGTGGAGAGTCTGACGCTGGACGGCCGCCACGTCGTCCTCACTGTCGGGGCGGACCGCACGATGCATTCGTGGGACCTGGTCACCGGCAGTCGGCTCGGCGAGTTCGCATCCGTGACGGACATGGCGACCTTGGACGGGCGCCGTGTCGTTCTCACCTCCGAGGCGGACAGGGCACTACGGGCCTGGGATGTGGTCACCCGCCGTGAGGTCGGCGAGTCCCTGCGCGTGCTGAGAGCCGTATCGCTCCATGGTCGCTCCCTCGCCCTCACCATGGGAGAAGGACAGGTGCCTCGCCTGTGGGACCTGGTCACCGGTCAGCCGGCCGGCTCTTCCCCGACCGACTCGGTCGACCTGCCGCAGGAGGGCGACGAGGACCTGGCGCACGTGCTCGCGGTGACCGTGGTGAACGAACGAGTCATCGCCGCCACCGTCGACACCGGAGAGGCGACGCTCCTCACGGAATTGACGACCGGCCGCAGGATCGGCACGCCCGTACGGGGGCGGGAGACTGCGGTGCTGGACGGACGTCCCGTCGCTCTCTCGGCCGGAGCCGACCGCGGGCTGCAGATCTGGGACCTGGCAGCGAGCCGCCAGGAGGTCGACGGCATGCGCGTGGTGGAGACCGTCGTGCCGAGCCGGCAACTTGTCACCTTCGAGGTCGGCGAGGAAGCGGAAGAGCTGGTCTGGGAGTTGATCACCGGCTGTCGGGACAGCCGATCGCAGCTTGGCGGAACCGGGCGAGCCGATGCGAACGCCGCCACGGAGACTGCGGTGGTGGACGGGCAACCGGTCACCCTCACCGCCGAGGACGACGGGACGGTCCGCGTCCGGGCCACGACCACCGGACTGCCAGTGGGCGTACCGCTCACCGGTCACACCGACCGTGTCCGGGCGATCGCCACCGCGCGTGCCGATCGGCACACGCTCGCGGTCACCGCAGGCCTCGACCGGACGGTACGGGTGTGGGACGTGGCTGCCGGGCAGCAGGTCGGCGCGCCGCTCGCCGGCCACACCGGCCAGGTGTGGGACGTGGCCACCACCGTCTCGAACGGACGTCCGATCGCTGTCACCGTGGGCGCGGACCACATCGTCAGGACCTGGGATCTCACGGGCACCCATCGGATCGACCCGCCCGATTCCGGGTCCGGCGGCCCGGTGCTGGCGGTGGCCACGGCGGTGCTCGAAGGCCGGCCCGTCGCCATGACGGCAGACGCGGGCCACACCGTGCGGGCCTGGGACCTCGCCGACGGGCGGCAGGCCGTCGAGGCCCTCACCGGCGTCGAGGGCGAGGTGTCCGCCATGACCACCGCCGTGCTGGACGGGCGGCTCGTCGTCGTCACCGCAGGTCCGGACGCCGGCATCCAGGTCCGGTCGGTGGCGGACGGCCGACAGGTCTGTGATCGCCGACTCACCCACCACGGCAGGGTGCTGGCCATGGCAACCTCCGAACTGGACGGTCGGCCCGTCGCCGTCACGGCCGGCTCCGACCGGACCGTGGGCATCTGGGACCTCGCCACCGGCCGGCCGATCGGCGAGCCGATGTCCGGTCACTCCAGCAGAATCCTGGCCGTGGCCACCACGGTTCTGGCGCAGCGGCCCGTCGCGGTCACGGGAAGCTGGGACAAGACGCTGCGCGTGTGGGACCTCGCCACCGGGCAGCAGATCGGCGAACCTCTGACCGGGCATACCGACTGGGTGACCTCGGTCGCCACCACCGTGCTGGACGGGCAGCCCGCCGCGGTCACCAGAAGCCGCGACAACACCGTGCGGCTGTGGGACCTCGGCACCGGGCGGCAGGTCGGCGGCGCCCCGGCCGACCACGCCGGAGCAGGCCGGGCCATGGCCGTCATCACCGCCTCGGGACGGCCGCTGGCGGCCATCGGCCAGGACAGGACGGTGCAGCTGTGGGACCTCGTCACCGGCCGCGAAGCGGCGGCCGCATATGTGCTCCCGCTCCCGGTAACGGCGCTCGCGAGCACGCCGAGTGGAGCGCTGATCGTCGCGTTCGGACCGGAGGTCGCGGTGCTCAGCCCACGCTGAGACGTCTCCTGGTCCGCCCCGATCCCCCGTCACCTCACCTGTCCACGACGACCGCCCCTCCCGGAGGAACCACCGTGCCCGGTCTTCCCGTTCGCCCCGCCGGCCCGCAGGACGCCGACGAGCTGCTGCGGTTGCGCGTCGCCGTCCTCGACGGTGCCCACCTCACCGACGAGTGGCGCTCCACCTTCCGCGACGACATGCGCGCCCGCCTCGGCACCGACCCGCACCTGCTCGCCTACGTCGTCCCCGCCGACGCGGGCGCGCTCGCCTCGTGCGCCATCGGCATCGTCTACCGCGGCTACCTCGGGCCCACCCACCCCACCGGCCTGTGGGGCCGCATCCACACCGTGGCCACCGACCCCGCCCACCGGCGCCGCGGCCACGCCCGCGCCGTCACCACCGCCCTGCTCGACGCCCTCCAGGCCGCCGGATGCGGCTCGATCGAGCTGCGCGCCACCGAAGCCGGCGCACCGCTCTACCACTCCCTCGGCTTCGCACCGCTCGACGGCTACATGGCCCTGCGCCCCGGCCCGGACGGCCGCCTGCGGTGAGCGGATTCGACCTCGCGACCTCCACCGGGCAGACCCGCGACGGGCCGTGCCTCGGCTGCTCGATGCCCGCCGCCACGCCCCCGGCGGTGCCGGCCCACCGGCGCCTCGCGTGCCGGAGCGGGAGGGGCGCCCGGGCCGGCGCCTATCATCCCGGTGACTCTCCGAATCCATGAGGCTCCTGGAGCGGGCGATGGCTGCGTTCGGGACCGGCACCGTGAGCGGCCCCGGTGCCCGGCTGTACGTCGAGGTCCGTGGCACCGGGCGCGCCGGGCCGCTGGTGCTGCTGGTTCCCGGCGCGGCCTCGGATGCGACCGTGTTCGAGGCGTTGGCCGAGCAGTTGGCCGTGCGCCACCGGGTCGTCAGCTACGACCCGCGCGGTGTGTCCCGCAGTCCGCTGGACGGTCCGCCGGTCGAGCGCTCGACAACGCGACGGTGCCGCCCGGGTCCGCGCGGCGTCACATCCGGGAACGCAGCACGTCGACCTCGCAGCCCGGCGCGAAGGGGTCGAAGCCGTGCTCGGCCAGCCAGCGGACCGCCAGCAGGCTGCGCAGTGACCACCACGCGTGGAGCACGTCGAGGTCGACGTCGGCGCCGTAGCCGGCGAGGACGTCGTCGAGGTGCTCCTCGTGTCCGAGCGTGAAGGTGGCGAGGTCGTACAGGGCGTCGCCCTGGCCCGCCTCGGACCAGTCGATGATGCCCGTGACCTCGTCGCCGTCGAGGAAGACGTGCGCGATCTGCAGGTCGCCGTGCGTGAAGGCCGGGGTCCACGGCCGGAGCGCGGCCTCGGCGACCTGGCGGTTGCGGGCGACCAGGTCGGCGGGCAGGACACCGTTCGTCACGAGCAGCGCGCACTCGTCGTCGAGTTCCGCCACCAGCGCGGCGATGGTCCGGCCCGCCCGTCCCGGGCGGGGCGGCAGTGGCGCGTCGTGCAGCGTCCGGATGGCGGCGCCCGCCGCGGCCCACGCGGCCGGCGACCCCGTCGACGGCCCGCCGAGGCGCCCGAGCGTCGCCCCCGGGAGCGCGGCCAGCGCGAGCACGGGCGGCTCGCGCCACAGGATCTCCGCGGTCGGGACGGGCGCGAGGGCCATCGCCTCGACCTCTGCGTCCATGCGCGCCTGGTCGGCGTCCACCTTCAGGAACACGTCGCCGACGCGCAGGGTCGCACGCTCGGAATGGGCGACGACGACTTCGACCTCATCCATGGCCGACCAGTATCCCGGGGGCGACCGTCCGCGTCACCGGGTTTTCCGCAGCGGTGGCCGCCGTCAGATGTCGATCATGGTCAGGCCCGGGATGGACGCCGGACCAGCGGTAGCGGCGGCAGTGCAGGTGCCAGTACGCGAAGGCGGTCATGTACCGGCCGAGATGCGGCCGTTGGTCGTCGGTGGCGCGGTCCAGGACGCGCCGGTAGGCGGCCAGGCCACTGTCGAAGCTCTGCCGGTAGGCCTCAGCCCGTCGAACAGGCGACACTGACTGATACGGCTTCATATCACGGCAGGATGCGGCAGATTGGCACCACGATCGATGCGGTCAACCAACATGCCGAGGGGCCCGATGAGGCGGTTGAACCCTCGCGGTCGGCGGGGCCACCACCGGCACCCCTCCCCAGCTCGACTTCGCCGTCGCCCGCTATCTCGGCTGACCCGCCCTCCGGGCCCGACGGCACGACCCCGAACCGCCGGTTCCAAGCCCTCGGCCGGCTCCGCTCGGCTTTGTAGCCACCCCGTGGCCCGGCCCGTACTCGCCGCACCTGACGACGGGCGGCGCCAGCGGGTCGGGACGCGCGTGGCGACGAACACGGATCGATGCCCACCAGACCTACACCGGCGGGAACGGGGTGAACGGCTCCCGGCAGGACGCCGACGACCCGCTCTTCCTGCGCACCCTCCCACCGACCGGACAGACCCACTGACACACGGGGCCGTGTGGGCTCGGGGCCCAGGCCGGACCCCGAGCCGCACCCGGTCTTCGGCTCTGTCCCGTCACCGGTGGTGACGGGCTGTGGCCTCAGGCGAGGAGGTGGTGGCAGCGGGCGACGCAGGGCTTCGCAGCGCGGCGGACATCCTGGCCTTCGTATGAACAGCCGTGGGCCGTGGACACGCTGCGCACCGCCGGGAGGGCTGCGGCTGGCGCCAGACCGGGGCGACGGGTGCCGGGTTCAGCCGGTGGTGCTTCGCCGACTGCGACGGAAGGCGACGACACCGCCCGCGAGCACCAGGGCCAGGCTGGAACCGCCGACGAGCGCCGGTGTCGAGGACGAGGCCGGCGCCACCTTCCCGGCGACCCCGTAGCCGCTGGACATGCCGGTGGTGTCGTACGTCGAGCCGGGCAGCTTGTCGGCGTAGCGGGCCTTGACCAGCTTCTGGTAGTCGGCGAGCGAGACCGAGGCCTGACCGTTCAGGCCCTGCCGCGCCTGATCGTTGAGCGGCTCGACCGTGGTGAGGCTCAGCTGGTACCAGCCGCGGATCTGCGGCTCGCTGAACACCAGGGTCCCCGCCGTGGCCTTGCCGGCGTACGCGGCGTCGCTGTCGCCGTCGCGCAAGGCGGCCAGGTGCCAGCCGCCGCCCTGGGTGGGGGCGAGCATGACAGTGGCGTTGCGCCCGTTGACCGGGGCGTTCAGTGCGGAGACCAGGTTGCTCAGTTTGATCGCCTCGGAGGGGACCGGCAGAGCCGTCCCCGCGACGAAGCCGGGGGTGATCTCGTTCAGGGCCAGGGGGTCGTTGACGGTGAACGCCGGGATGCCCTCGCACGGATCCGCCTTGTCGGGGATCGGCTGCGACGTCCCCGCCCCGTTCCCCTGCGGCACCGGAACGCTGAGGAAGCGGCAGACGGCGTTGTGGACGTCGGCCGACTTCACCAGGTCGAGGGCGGCCTGGTAGTCCGGGATGTCCGCCGGGATCGAGTCCGTGGCCGGGGCCGCGTGGACGGGCCCGGCGAGGGCCAGCAGCGCGGACGCGCCCACGACCAGGACGGTGGTCAGACGGGAGGGGCGGGAGATCGCCCGCCCGCCGGCCGTTCTTGTTGAGTGCATGCCGCCTGCCTTAACGGGAGATGCCGATCCGGGAGTGGGTCCACTTGAACGAGCTGTTGCTGACGTAGTCGCCGTAGTTCCACCACGTGTACGTGGTGGTGTCCGGCCACGGGTCGGCGACGGCGATGGTGTTCTTCGACGTGTCGAAGCCGTAGACCACGTTCATGTGGCCGCCGCCCGACATCCAGCCGATGCGGGCGGCGACCGGCCGAGAGGCCTTGACGTCGGTGTAGACCTGGTTGAACGTGGCCGCGCTGCTGAGACCCGTGCCGAGGTGGGTCATGCCGAGGCTGTTCCAACCCCTGGCCATGTCGTCGAGCGTCGCCGGCTGGTTGTCGCATCCGTAATAGGGCTGGGCCCGATTGCAGAAGTCCGTCTGCGTGCTGCCGTAGCCCTGGAACTTGGCGATGGTCAGCCCGGAGGCGACCCAGCACCACTGGGATTTCTCCTGTTTGGCCATGTCGATGGTGTCGTACCCACTCTCGGCACGGGCCTGTCCTGCTGCGGCGGCGAGCAACGAGGAAGCCATCAGGGTGACGGCCGTCGTCGTGATCGCGAACGTGGATCTTCCCATCGTCCTGCCTTCCCGCGTAATGGCGATGAGTATCGGGGAATCTGGCAGGGCTACGACAGCACGAAATGACGCCGCCACAGATAGTAAGCGTAGGAACCTTGCTCGTAAGAGTGAACCGACGTGGGCCGCGAGCACTATCCGATCGGGAACGATCGCCACACCGGATCCTCCGACCGGGTGGCGTCCGGTCGGCGGAGGAATGGGACAACTGACGCAGCGTCACGGTGTTGCGCCGAGGGTGGACCAGTGGGCCCCCGAACGACGCCGCCCTGCCTGCGCCGCTGCTCCTACAAGGGCGGAATC
Source organism: Kitasatospora sp. NPDC094028 (assembly GCF_049543595.1). Taxonomy (NCBI): domain Bacteria; kingdom Bacillati; phylum Actinomycetota; class Actinomycetes; order Kitasatosporales; family Streptomycetaceae; genus Kitasatospora; species Kitasatospora sp. NPDC094028. The sequence continues at coordinate 104,973 of NZ_JBMVFA010000025.1, forward strand.
CGATGGCCGGCCGGCCTCAACCGAGCCGTCCGGCGCGCGCTTCGCGGCCGGGGACGAGTGGAACCCGCTTTGCAGCCGCGTCACTTGGCCCACTTCTCTCACACGGATTTGACCTGGGAACGTGATCCACTGAGCCCGTACCGTGATCGCATTGGTGATCGACGGCCGGTTTCGCCGGCGGCGCCCGCGGCGGTCAGGGAGGCAGGCCGTACGGCCCGCCGATCACGGAGACGACGAACGAGAGGAACGCATGACCGTGCACGTCTTCCTCGCCGGTGGCACCGGCGTTGTCGGGCGGCTGCTGCTGCCCCTGTTGCGGGAGTCCGGCCACCGCGTGACGGCCACCTCCCGCACGGCCCGAGGGGTCGCCTGGTTGCGCGCCCAGGGCGCCGAAGCCGTCCGCTTGGACATGTTCGACCGTGCGGGTGTGCTGGACGCCGTATCCGCCGCGGCGCCGCAGGTGATCGTCCACCAGCTGACCGCGCTGGCCGACGCGAACCTCGCCGACAACGCCCGGATCCGCCGCGAGGGCACCCGCAACCTGGTCGACGCGGCGCAGCGGGCCGGTGTCGAGCGGATCGTCGCGCAGTCGATCAGCTGGGCGTACGAACCGGGCGAGGGCCCTGCCACCGAAGCCACCGCGCTGGACTCCGGCGCGCCCGAGCCCCGGGCCACCTCCGTGGACGGCGTGCTCGCCCTGGAGCGGGCGGTGGCCGAGCTGCCCGAGCACGTGATCCTGCGGTACGGCATGTTCCACGGGCCCGGCACCTGGTACGAGCCGGGCGGCTCGATCGCCGGGCGGCTGCGGCGCGGCGAACTCGCGGCGGACGGCTCGGTGACCTCGTTCCTGCACGTCGCGGACGCGGCCAGGGCCGCGCTCGCCGCCCTGGACTGGCCGACCGGCGCGGTCAACGTGGTGGACGACGAACCGGCTCCGGCCCACGACTGGATGCCCGTACTGGCCCGCGCACTGGGCGTACCGGCACCCGAGCCGAGCCACGGACGACCGGGCTGGGCCCGCGGCGCGGACAACACCATCGCCGCGACGGTCTACGGGTGGCAGCCGCGCGAGGGTTCGTGGCGCGACTGCTTCGAGCGCATGGCGGCGGACCGGCCCGCCGCACCGGTCACCGCCCACGCCGGAGCCCCCCGGTAGACGAACGCGGGCCGTCGACGCGTGGCCACATGCTGCCGTCACCCTCTCCCGGAGTGCCGGGTCGCTGCCGCCACCGCCGCGGCGAAGCGCCCCGGCGCGGCCGGATCGTCCTGCAGGAACAGGTTCGGCTCGATGAGTTCCAGCTCCATGACCACCGGTTCCCCGGCGTTGTCCAGGACCAGGTCCACCCGGGCGAACAGCGGTGCGGCCGTCGACGGCACCGCCGACAGCGCCGCCGTGGCCGTACGGATCTCCGTCCCGGTCGGCCGGTACGGCGCGACGCCGAGGTGCGGCTCACGGTCGTCGTCGATCACGCCGGGCTCGGTCAGCAGGGGGTCCTTGCGGATCGCGTGGCTGAAGGCGCCGCCGAGGAAGACCAGCGCACGCTCTCCGTCCACCACCCGGGGCAGGTACGGCTGGACCATCACGCTGCGGCCCTGCTCCAGCAGCGTCCTGGCGTGCCGGGCGGCGTCCTCGGGCCGGCCGGGCTCGTAGCGCGCGGTGTCCACCGCGCCCGCGGACACGGCCGGCTTGACCACCACGCCGTCCGCCCCGGCGAAGTCGGCCGCGGTGAGCCGGGCGCCGGGTTCGAGGAACCGGGTCGGCACGACGGCGGCGCCGTGCCGGGTGAGTTCGCGCAGGTAGTGCTTGTCGCTGTTCCAGCGGACCACGGGAGCGGGGTTCCACAGCCGGGTGGCGCCCGCGGTGGTGTCGGCCCAGGCCAGGAACTCGTCGATGCGTTCCACGTAGTCCCAGGTCGACCGGATGACCGCCAGGTCGAACTGCTCCCAGGGCACCGCCGGCGTGTGCCACACCACCGGCTCCGCGGACAGGCCCTCGGCGCGCAGGGCGTCGACGATCAGCGGAAGGTCGTCGTCGTACTCGACACCCGCGGCACTGGTCACCACGGCGATCCTGGCACCGCTCATGCAGCTCTCCCACCGACGCCTCGGCCGCTCCCGGAACGGGCGCGGCCTCCGACCTGCCGGGGCACGCCCGCGCCCGGCGCGGTCACCGGAACACGGCGCCTACGGGGCTTCCCCTTCCGCGCCAGTCTGCCGCAGGGCCCATCCGGCCGTCGCGCCCACCGTGACCGCGGCCGCGCCGCAGAGCGCCCAGTTCACGAGCAGCGGCGGGTACGTGAGCACCACCACCGCGTCGAGACCGGCGGCGACGGCGAGCCCCGCGGCCACGGGGAGGTGGAGGCCGGGACGGAACCGGCGCAGGGTCGCGAGCCGCCGTCCCGCCTGCCCGCCCGCCCAGGCCAGGGTGCCGCAGGCGCAGAGACCCCCGACCAGGAGCAGGACGCCGAACGTGTTCGAGAAGACGCCGACACCCGAGCTGGCCTCGATCGGGGGGCGGGCGCCGAGATCGGGCCGGGTCGGCGCGTAGAAGGCGTCGGTCCGGTCGCCGACCGCGGGTTGGCCCTGGATGGTGACGTCCCGCAGGGTCACCGGGCGGGCGCCGCCGACGAAGGGCACGTCGACCTCGACGTCCGCCGCGTACGCCCGGACCTCGCCGCGCACGACGTTCTTCGGGCTGGGGGTGCCGAGCACCCGGAGGACCGTCACCTCGTGCGTGCGGCCGCCGGCCTCGCGGACCTGCTCCGCCCAGCGGGCGGATTCGCCCCACGGTCCGACGCCGGGCACGAGCGCGGCCGTCCCGACCAGCGCCGCCGCCAGGCCGAGGGCGGCTCCGAACGGCCGTCCGGCGCCCCGCCGGGTCGGGCGGACCGTGCGTCGCGTGGCCAGTGCGGCGGCCACCCATAGGAGCGCGCAGAGCGCCGCCACGAGGACGGGCCGGAGGCGTTCCGCGATGGTCGGCCCGGGCGAGAAGGCGCCCAGTTCCAGGTAGCCGGCCGCGATCGTGCCGGCGAGCGCCAGCCAGCCGGTCAGTCTCGTCCAGATCCACACCACGGCGTGACCCCCCGTCACCGCACGGCGGCCGTGCGGCCGCTCCCCCTGGCCCCTCGCGGGCCGGGACGGAGACTACCGGATGGTGATCTTGCCGCCCGGGACGGTGCGCAGCCCGGTGACGACGAACCGGTCGACCCCGGGCGAGTGCTCCGGAGGGAGGGGGGGAATTCACCACGGCCAATGCCGTGGAAGGAAAGAGGTGGAGATAGGATTCGAACCCATGTAAACGGCCCTGCAAGCCGCTGCCTCACCGCTCGGCCACTCCACCGTGGGCGACGCCGGGAACGCTACACGGGAACGGGAACGAACCTTTGTGACCCGCAGTCACTTCACCCGGAAGGCGCACATCCGTCCCCGGCCCGCCCCGCCCGCCGCCTGCCGCGGGCCGTCTGCGCCGCCACCGGGCATCTCGCCCTCGACGAGCTCACGACCAGCCCCCCGGAGCAGCCGCTCGGGGGCGGCCGTGACGTCGGCTCAAGTGACCGACAGCCGCCATCAGTTCGTCGTTTCCATGAACGGCGGCGCTCCGCGAGTGGAACGATCAGGGACATGACCGAACCTGCGAACACGGCGGACGACTTCGACGTCGTCATCAGCGGAGCCAGCCTCGCCGGGAGCGCCGCGGCGATCCTGCTCGCCCGGCGCGGTGCCCGCGTCGCCCTGCTGGAGCGCCGCTCGGACCCCGATGCCTACCGGGTGCTCTGCACCCACAGCGTCCACGCCTCCGCCTACTCGGTGCTGGACGACCTCGGCCTGCTGCCCGCCCTGGAGAAGGCGGGCGCCGTCCGCAACACCTCCCGCTGGTACATCCGTTGGGGCTGGATCGAGCCGACCGACGTGCTGACCGCGCCCGGGCTGCCGAGCGGGTACAACATCCGGCGCAGCGTCCTCGACCCGATGATCAGGTCCCGGGCGGCGCAGACCCCCGGCGTCGAGCTGCTGCTGGGCCACCAGGTGACCGGGCTGGTCCGGGAGGCCGGGCGGACCGTGGGGGTGCGGGTGTCGACGCGGCAGGGCGCGCGGGAGATCCGGGCCCGCCTGGTGGTCGGCGCCGATGGCCCGGACTCGGCCGTGGCGAAGTTCGCCGACGTGCCCGCGCAGCTGCACGAGAACGCCCGGTTCGGCTACCTCGCGTACTACCGCAATCTGACGCTGCCCGACGGCATGACGCGCGTCTGGTTCCTCGAACCCGACATGGCGTACGCGTTCCCCAACGACGACGGGGTGACGGTCGTCGCGGTGCTCCCGCACAAGAGGCGGCTGCCGGGCTTCCGGGCGGATCTGGAGGGCAGCTTCGAGGCGTTCGTCCGCGCCCTGCCCGGGGCGCCGGACATCGACTCCGCCGAACGCATATCGAAGATCATCGGCACGCTCGACTACCCGCTGCGCAGCCGCGCGGCGATCGCGCCGGGCATCGCCTTCGTCGGCGACGCCGCCCTGACCGGCGACCCGGTGTGGGGATCGGGCTGCGGGTGGGCGCTGCAGTCCGCGCAGTGGCTGGCGGACGCGGTCGCCCCGGCCGTGACCGGTCGGGGCGACCTCGACGTGGCGCTCGCGGCGTACGCGCAGACCCATCGGGAGCGGATGCGCCGCCAGAAGGCGCGGCACATCGGCTTCGCCACGGGCCGCCCGTTGAAGCCCCTGGAGCGGCTGATGTTCGCGGCGGCGGCCCGCGACGAGTCGATGGCGCGGCACATGCACCGCTTCCAGACCCGGGCGATCACTCGGCTGCGCTTCCTGAGCCCGGTGGCGCTGGCCCGGGCTGCGGCCGTCAACCTCCGGGCCGGCGGGCCGGCCCTGCCGCACGCGCGCCCGCGCCGGGCGAGGTTCTGACGGCCGTCGGAGCCGGATCAGGCCCGGGGGCCCGGCCCCGGGCGCTGAGGCGGCGCAGGCGGGCGAAGCGGCCGATGGTGAGGAGTTCGTCTCGCACGCCCTCGTGCTGGACCCTCCCCGGGGGGAGGGTCCAGCGGCGGGTCCCGCCCCAGTGGGACCCTCGGTGGGACGGACCCGGAACGGACCCCACCGTCCGTACCGCGCCCGGGGATTGACGGCTATCGGCGCAGCGGGCCCTCACAGGTGTAGTCGGCGGTGCCGGCCTTGCCGCCGGTCCAGACCTCGACCTTGCCGAAGGTGCAGTTCATGTCGTTGAGGTTGTTGGCCCCGGCGACGCCCTTGGTGCGGGTCAGGATGAAGTAGTCCACGGTGTCGGACATGTCCTTGAAGACCTTGTCCGGGTTGGCGGCGTCGGAGAGGTTGGCGGTGACCTGGCCGGTGCAGATGAAGCGCATCGGCTTGTTGGCCCAGTCGCCGTTGTCCTTGCAGTTCGGCGTGGCGCCGGTGGCCTTGGCGAACGCGCTCCGGACGTCGGAGGCCCAGGCGAGGTCCAGCGAGCCGTTGGCGATGTACGAGGTCGACGGGACGTACAGCTTGTCGACGTTCTTGATCTGGGCGTCGAGGAATGCGTAGTACTCGCCCTGCAGGGCGGTGTCGGCGCCCATCCGGGCGCGCCAGGCGTCGAAGCCGGCCGGGTCGTCGGCGCGCTGGTAGCCGTACATCTCGCGCAGCAGCGAGGGGTGCTGCTGCCAGAGGAACTCGAAGAAGGTGCCGGCGTAGTTGTAGAAGTGGAACGCCGGGGTGTCGGTGTAACGGCTGTGCAGGATCTGGGCGATGGTCATCCGGGGGATGCCGGACGCCTCGTCCGAGGCGAGCTTGCGGACCAGCGACTTGCGCACCAGGATGCCCTGGTCGCGGGTGGAGCCGTCGAAGAACTCGGCCGTGCCCTCGTCCATCGCGGTGGTCTTGTCGTCGGCGTACCAGCGCGGGTCGCCGAAGTAACCGGGCACCGCCCAGCGGCCGTTGAGGTAGTGCACGTACTCGTGGCGGAAGAGCTCTTCGAGAGTGAGCGTGGAGTCCTGCGGGACGCGCCGCTGGTAGGTGTAGAAGGTGGAGCCGCGCTCGATGTAGATGCCGCCGTTGTTGGTGTTGTAGCCGGTGAGGATCGGGTGGTAGACCTCGTAGTCGGCGCGCGAGGCGTACAGGTGGATGTGCAGGGTGGAGTTGACGTCGCCGGCCAGCGGCTGGTCGGTGCCGAGGACGCGGAAGTACTGGCTCTTCACCTGCTTGCTGGCGTAGTACATCTGGTCGACGGTCGGCTTGTCGAGGGCGGTGTGGACCTCGATGGCGCCGTTGTCGTAGGTGTAGGTGTTGGGGAAGAGCCGGGCCTCCAGGTCGGAGATGCACACGCCGTACTGCTTGCAGACGCCGTAGGTGTTGGCCCAGCCGATGGCCTTGGCCCACGGGTCGGACCACTCACCGAACGCGGCCTTGGTGGCGCCGATCAGCGGGCCGAGGTCGGCCACGGTGGCGTCGTGCAGGGCCGGGATCTGGCCGAAGCGGCCGGCCTCGCCGACCGCGTCGCGGGCGGCCCAGGCGTTCTTGGTGCCCTTGAGGTGGCCCCAGGAGGCGTACGCGCGGAAGGCGGCGCGGTAGTCGGCGTCGGCGGAGACGGCGGAGAGGAAGGCCGGGTCCTGGTTGTAGATGCCGAGGTAGTTGAGGTTGAGCGCCTGCAGGACGGCGGTGCCCCAGTGGGTGTTGTCGGCGAGCGCGGTACCGGGGGCGAGGGTGGCGAGCAGGCGCTTGGCCAGGCCGAGGTTGTGCTGGCGCAGGCCGTCCGCGCCGGCCGTGATGGCGGTCTCGCGCAGGATGTCGGCGGCCAGGTCGGTGCCGTCGAAGGCGTGCGCGCTGCCCGCGTACGTCGTGACGGCCTGCTGGATCGCGGCCAGGGTGGCCGGATCGCCGATGTTCAACTCGTGGTGGCCGAAGGCGTGGTAGACGGTGGCGTGCAGGTACGTCCACAGCTCGTAGAGGCGCGAGGCGCCGGTGCCGTCGTCGGTGGCGGACAGCTGGGTGATCTTGTTGGCGACGGCCTGGACGTGGGCGTTGTCCAGGGTGGTGGTGAAGCGGGCGTCCCAGGTCCAGACGAACGTGCGCAGGCAGCCGTCCGCGGTGACGGCCGGGTCGGTGAGGAAGGTGACCAGCTGGTCGGGGGTCAGGCCGGTGAAGCCGTCGACGGTGCAGGGCACCCCGGCGCGGGTGCTCGGCGCGGTGCTGCCGGGGGTGGCGGTGAGCTGGTCGGCGGTGGGGGCGGGCGCGCCGACGTGGTCGGGCAGCAGGCCGGGGACCAGGGTGCTGCCGAGCGAGCCGCCGCCGGGGGCCGGGGCGGGGGCGCCGGGCTTGGCGGCGGCGGCACCGAGGTGGTCGGCGTCGTCGTAGGCGGTGCGCTGGTCGGGGTCGCCCTTGGGTGCCGTGGCCTGCGCGGGCGCGGCCTGGGGGCTCTGCGAGGTGGCGGCGGCCGCGGTGACGGCCTGGGCGCTCTGCAGGGCGGGCAGTGTGAGGGTGGCTGCCATCGCGGCGGCGAGCACGACTCGCCTGGCGACACGGGGAGTTGACACCGGTTCTCCTGGATGGGGAAGTGACAGGGCGGTGCGACGCGGCAGTGCGGTGGATTTTCGGCCGCAGGGCTGCCGGGGATCGAGGCGGTCGGGTTGTGGGGCCCTGATCATCGAGTGATGCATAACATAGCAATGTGAAATTGCACCTGCCAAGAGGGTGAACGCCCTTGATCCCGGCTCCCCGCCGCCCGGAGTCAACGCTCCGTCAAGGAGTCGGGAAGGACGTGTCAAGGTCGCGGGCCCGCACGGCCCTCGCGGCGCGTCGTCCGCGCCGACCGGCTAGCCTGGACGACTTCCCCGCCCGAGACCCCCCGAGGAGCACAGCACCGTGTCCGACAGCTTCGCGCACCTGCACGTCCACACCGAGTACTCGATGCTGGACGGCGCCGCGAAGAACGGCAAGCTGTTCGCCGAGGCGGAGAGACAGGGCATGCCCGCCATCGCGATGAGCGACCACGGCAACATGTTCGGCGCGTACGAGTTCTTCCACGCCGCCGCGAAGACCGGGGTGAAGCCGATCATCGGCATCGAGGCGTACGTCGCACCCGGGTCCCGGTTCCACAAGAAGCAGGTGTTCTGGTCGCCGGGCGGGCAGCGCCCGGCCAGCAGCGACGGCGAGGGCGGCAAGGACGTCTCGGGTGGCGGCCGCTACACCCACATGACCATGTGGGCGCAGAACGCCACGGGCCTGCGGAACCTGTTCAAGCTCTCCTCGCTGGCGTCGATGGAGGGCTACTACATGAAGCCCCGGATGGACCGCGAGCTGATCGCGGCCAACGCGGGCGGCATCATCGCCACCACCGGCTGCCCCTCCGGCGAGGTGCAGACCCGGCTGCGGCTCGGCCAGTACGACGAGGCCGTCAAGGCGGCCGGCGCCTACCAGGACATCTTCGGCAAGGAGAACTACTTCCTGGAGCTGATGGACCACGGCCTGTCCATCGAGCAGGACGTCCGCGAGGACCTGCTGCGCCTCGCCAAGCAGCTGAACATCCCGCTGCTGGCCACCAACGACTCGCACTACGTCACCGCCGACCAGGCCGACGCCCACGACAGCCTGCTCTGCGTCGGCGTGGGCAAGAACAAGGACGACCCGAACCGGTTCAAGTTCCAGGGCACCGGCTACTACGTGAAGACCGCGGAGGAGATGCGCGAGCTCTTCCGCGAGCTGCCGGAGGCCTGCGACAACACGCTCGCGATCGCCGAGCGGGTCGAGTCGTACGAGGAGGTCTTCACCTACGTCGACCGGATGCCGCAGTTCGACGTGCCCGAGGGCGAGACCCAGGCCTCGTTCCTGCGCAAGAAGATCGAGATCGGGCTCAAGCACCGGTACGGCGACAGCCCGAGCCAGGAGGTGCTGGACCGGATCGAGCTGGAGATGGGCGTGATCACCCCGATGGGGTTCGACGCCTACTTCCTCGTGGTCGCCGACATCTGCCAGTACGGCCGGGACAACGGCATCCCGGTCGGCCCCGGCCGCGGCTCGGCGGCCGGCTCGATGGTCGCCTACCTGACCGGCATCACCCAGCTGGACCCGCTGGAGCACGACCTCCTCTTCGAGCGCTTCCTCAACCCCGAGCGCATCAACCCCCCGGACGTCGACATCGACTTCGACGACCGCCAGCGCGACCAGATGGTGCGCTACGTCACCGACAAGTACGGCGCCGCCTACACGGCCCAGGTGAACACCTTCGGCACGATCAAGGCCAAGGCCGCCGTCAAGGACGCCAACCGCATCCTCGGCTACCCGTTCTCCATGGGCGACCGGATCACCAAGGCGATGCCGCCGGACGTCATGGGCAAGGGCGTGCCGCTGGCCGACCTCTTCGACGAGAAGCACGCCCGGTACAACGAGGGCACCGAGATCCGGGCGCTGTACCAGAACGAGCCGGACGTCAAGAAGATCATCGACACCGGCCGGGGCATCGAGGGCCTCATCCGCGGCACCGGCGTGCACGCCGCGGCCGTCATCCTCTCCTCCACCCCGCTGCTCGACCTGATCCCGCTGCACATGCGGGACAAGGACGGCGTGATCATCACCGGCTTCGACTACCCGTCATGCGAAGCCATGGGCCTGATCAAGATGGACTTCCTGGGTCTGCGGAACCTGGGCATCATCGACCACTGCATCAAGATCGTGAAGGCCAACCGGGGCGTCGACGTCGACATCGAGAAGATCCCGATCGACGACCCCACCACCTACCAGCTGCTCGCCCGCGGCGACACCCTGGGCGTGTTCCAGCTCGACGGCGGCCCCATGCGCGCCCTGCTCAAGCTGATGAAGCCCACCGAGTTCGCCGACATCTCCGCCGTCTCCGCGCTCTACCGGCCCGGCCCGATGGGCATGAACTCGCACACCAACTACGCCCTGCGCAAGAACGCCCAGCAGGAGATCATCCCGATCCACCCCGAGCTGGAGGAGCCGCTCAAGGACGTCCTCGGCCCCACCTACGGCCTGATCGTCTACCAGGAGCAGGTGCAGCGAGCCGCCCAGGTGCTGGCCGGCTACTCGCTCGGACAGGCCGACCTGCTGCGCCGCGCGATGGGCAAGAAGAAGAAGGAGGTGCTGGAGAAGGAGTTCGTGCCCTTCCACGCGGGCTGCAAGGAGCGCGGCTACTCCGACGAGGCCATCCAGGCCGTGTGGGACGTCCTCGTCCCCTTCGCCGGCTACGCGTTCAACAAGTCGCACTCCGCCGCGTACGGCCTGGTCTCGTACCAGACCGCCTACCTGAAGGCCAACTACCCGGCCGAGTACATGGCCGCGCTGCTCACCTCCGTCGCCGACGACAAGGACAAGATGGCGGTCTACCTGGCCGAGTGCCGGCAGATGGGCATCAAGATCCTCTCCCCCGACGTCAACGAGTCGGTGGTCGACTTCACCGCCGTCGGCAGCGACGTCCGCTTCGGCCTCAAGGCCGTCCGCAACGTCGGCGTGCCCGTGATCGAGTCCCTGGTGCGCACCCGCGACGAGAAGGGCAAGTACACCTCGTTCGCCGACTTCCTGGACAAGGTCGAGCTGGTGGTCTGCAACAAGCGCACCGTCGACTCCCTCGTCAAGGCGGGTGCCTTCGACTCGCTCGGCCACACCCGGCTCTCGCTCAGCACCGTCCACGAGAGCGCGATCGACGCCGTCACCGGGGTGAAGAAGCAGCAGGCCATCGGGCAGGACGACCTGTTCGCCGCCCTCGACGCCGGCGACGCCGGCGGCCCCGCCATCGGGCTCGACTTCCAGCTCACCGACAACGAGTGGCCCCGCCGCCAACTCCTCGCCCTGGAACGGGAGATGCTCGGCCTGTACGTCTCCAGCCACCCACTCGACGGCGCCGAGCACATCCTCTCCCAGAACCGCGACACCTCGATCGCCGAACTCCTCGGCTCCGGCCGCTCCGAGGGCGAGGTCCGCCTCTCCGGCCTGATCACCGGCGTCGACCGGCGCATCAACAAGGCCGGCAACGCCTGGGCGATCATCACCCTCGCCGACCGCGACGGCTCCGTCGAGGTGCTGTTCTTCCCCGCCACCTACAACCTGATGGCCGAGCAGATGGTCGAGGACAACGTCATCTCGGTCCGCGGCCGCCTCAACGAGCGCGACGGCTCGCTGAGCATCTTCGGCCAGGAGATCAGCACCCTCGACATCTCCTCCGCCGAACTCGGCACCAAGCCGCCCGTCCAGATCACCGTCCCGGCCTCCCGGATCACCCCCACCGTGGTCACCGAGCTCCGACTCGCCCTCCTGGCCCACCCCGGCGACGTCCCCGTCCGGCTGCTCACCACCAACTGGGACAAGAACACCCTCTACGAGCTCGGCTACCGGGTGAACCCCGACAACGGCCTCGCCTCGGACATCAAGACCCTGCTCGGCAACCGCGCCTGGGCGGGCGCCGCCGTCCGCACCTGAGCACGGTCTACCACCAGGGCCGAGGGGCGCCGACCCGCGCTCCTCGGCCCCGCGGCCCTCAGTCCCGCCGGTACTCCTCGGCCAGCAGCCCGAGCACGACCTCGTCCAGGAACTCCCCGCAGACCCAGGCCGACCGGCGCAGCGTGCCCTCGACGGTGAAGCCCGCCCCGGCCGCGGCCCGGAGCATCGGCGCGTTGTCCGCGAGCGTCTCCAGCTGCAGCCGGTGCAGCCCGAGCACCAGGAAGCCGTAGCGGCACAACACCCGGACGGTGTCCGCCGCGAGCCCGCGGCCCCGGTGGCCGGGGCGCAGCGACATGCCCAGGTGCGCGGTGCGGTTGTGGGCGTCGATGCCCCAGAGCAGCGCCTCGCCGGCCAGCTCCCCGGTGGCCGTCTCGACCACGGAGAAGCACGCGGCCTCGGCGGACGGCTCCGCGACCGCGTACGGCGAGTGCGCCGGCCCGGGCGGGACGGGCCGCCAGGGGCGGGAGTCGGCCCGCGCGCGGGTCGCGACGTCGTCGTACAACTCGGCCTGGAGGACGGGGACATCGGCCTCGTGCCGGGCCCGGAGGGTGATGCGAGCACCTTGCAACATGTCACCTTGCTAACACCGGCGCGGCCGCCTCGGCCACCGATTATCGGCGGGGCCCGCGGCTCGGCACCGGCCGCCGTCGAGGGTTCGACGGCGGCCGGTGCCGGGTTCCGTTGGGCGTGCGGCGGCGGGTCACCCGGCCCAGGACGGGTCGGTGGCGCGGTCCGAGCGGTGGCCGAGGCGGGTGGTGACGGCGACGACGCCGTCCACGCCGCGGCACAGGCGCTCGATCACCGGGACCAGGCTGCGGTCGCCGACCGTGCCGGTGAGGGTGACGCAGCCGTCGTGGACCTGGACGTCGAGGGTGTCCGGGTCGATCGCCAGGGTGCGGCGCAGGACCTCGGCCCGGATCTCCTCGCGGATCGCCCGGTCCTGCCGGAGGAACACCCGGAGCAGGTCGCTGCGGCTGACGACGCCCACCAGGCGGCCGGCCTCGTCGACGACCGGCAGCCGCTTGACGTGCTCGCTCTGCATCAGCCGGGCCGCCTCGACGACCGTCCACTCCGGGCGGGCGCACACCGCCGGGCCGGTCATCAGGCCCACCGCGGTGGTCGCCCGGCTGCGGGCGCGCTCGCGGGGCGGCAGGTTCGGGGTGAGCAGCAGGCCCGCCGGGTCCTCCTGGGCCGCCTCGTTGAGCAGCAGGTCGGCCTCGGAGACCACGCCGAGCGGCCGGTCCTCGTGGTCGAGGACGGGTACCGCGGTGATGTCGTGCTCGGCGAGCAGCCGGGCAATCTCCTTGAAGCCGGTGTCGGGCCGTACGTGCACGACGGCCGAGGTCATCAGTTCTCCAACGATCCGGTGCCGCATGGTCGGATCGCTCCTTTCCGGTCGACGGGGGGGTGCGGGGTGGGCGCTCAGGCCCGGGGGTGGCGGACCACGACCACGGGGCAGGGCGCGTGCTGGACGCAGTGCTGACTGACGGAGCCGAGCAGGGCGCCGGCGAAGCCGCCGTGGCCGCGGCTGCCGACGACGAGGAGTTCGGCGCCGCGGGCGGTGTCCAGCAGGCACTGCACGGCGCCGCCCTCCACCACCAGGGCCCGGACCTCGACCGCGGGGTCGGTGCCCGCCACCTCCCGGACGCAGTCGTCGAGGATCTTCCGGTAGCTGCCGGACAGGTCCTCGAACTCCATCACCGGCACGGGCCAGCCGGTGGCCACCGGGTACTGCCAGGCGGTCAGGGCCTCGACGACGGCGCCCCGGGAACGGGCCTGGCCGACCGCCCAGCGCAGCGCGTCGACCGAGGCCGGGGACCCGTCGACACCGACCACGATCCGCGGCTGCTCCGGCGCGTTCTGCTCGCTCATGGTTTCTTCTCCCTCGGTTTCTGGTCTGCTTCCAGGATCCGGATTCCGGCGGCGGTCTCGAAGGTCCGAACGGGCCCTGCCCGCAGGGACCTTCAGCCCCGCCGCGGCTCGCGCCGGGCCCGTCAGACGGCGTGCAGGCCGTGGGCCGCGAACACCGCGCGGGCCGTCCCGGTCTGGTCGTCGGTCGGGGCCGGGGTGTCGGCCAGGGTGCACTCCAGGTCGAGGGCGCGCCACTTCGCCAGGCCGAGGCGGTGGAAGGGCAGCACGTCGACCCGGGTGACGTTGCCGAGCGAGGCGGCGAAGGCCGCGACTCCCTCGACGTTCTCGGTGGGGTCGGTCAGGCCGGGGACCAGGACGAACCGGACCCAGACCTCCTTGCCGAGGTCGGCCAGCCGGCGGGCGAAGTCCAGGGTGGGGGCGAGTTCCCGGCCGGTGAGGTGCCGGTAGAGCGCACGGTCCCAGGACTTGACGTCGAGCAGCACGAGATCGGTGTCGGCGAGCAGCGCGTCGGTGGCGCGGGCGCCGAGGAAGCCGGAGGTGTCCAGCGCGGTGTGCAGGCCGAGTTCGTGCTTGAGGCGGTGCAGCAGTTCGCCGGTGAGGACGGGCTGGAGCAGCGGCTCGCCGCCGCTGACGGTGGCGCCGCCGCCCGCGGCGCGGATGAACTCGACGTACTTGGCGGCCTCGGCGAGGATCTCGTCCGCGCCGGCCCGGCGGCCGTCGCGCAGGTGCCAGGTGTCGGGGTTGTGGCAGTACAGGCAGCGCAGCGGGCAGCCGGAGAGGAACGCGACGAAGCGGGTGCCGGGGCCGTCCACGCCGGTGGACAGGTCCCAGGAGTGGAGCATCCCGGCGACCGGGCGGCGTGCCGCGGCGGCGGCCGGCGTGGCGGGCCCGGTCCGGCTCGGTGGGCGGAGGGGAACGGCGGGTTCGGACATGCGGGTCTCCGGTCTCCGGGACGGCGGCGGGTGCCGGCGCCGATGGTCGGGGCGGCGCCGGCACCCACGCGGTGGGGCCCTACAGCGAGCCGTGGAAGGTGCGGTTGATCACGTCGAGCTGCTGCTCGCGGGTGAGCCGGACGAAGTTGACCGCGTAGCCGCTGACCCGGATGGTCAGCTGCGGGTACCGCTCCGGGTGCTCCATGGCGTCCAGCAGGGTGTCGCGGTCGAGGACGTTGACGTTCATGTGGAAGCCGCGGCAGGTGGTGTAGCCGTCCAGCACGCCGACCAGGTTGTGCACGCGCTCCGCGGGGGTGCGCCCGAGCGCGTCCGGGGTGACGGTGTTGGTGAGCGAGATGCCGTCCTCGGCGTGGTCGTACGGCAGTTTGGCGACGGACAGCGCGCTGGCCACGTAGCCGTGCCGGTCCCGCCCGTTCATCGGGTTGGCGCCGGGGGAGAACGGCTCGCCGGCCCGGCGGCCGTCCGGGGTGTTGCCGGTCTTCTTGCCGTAGACGACGTTGGAGGTGATGGTCAGCACGGACTGGGTGTGCTCGGCGCCCCGGTAGGTGGGGTGGCGGCGCACCTTCGCCATGAACTCCTCGACGAGCCGGACGGCGATCGCGTCGGCGCGGTCGTCGTTGTTGCCGTAGGCCGGGTAGTCGCCGTCGACCAGGTAGTCGGTGACCAGGCCGGTCTCGTCCCGCACCGGCCGGACCTTCGCATACCGGATCGCGGACAGCGAGTCGGCCGCCACCGCGAGCCCGGCGATGCCGCAGGCCATGGTGCGCCGGACGTCCCGGTCGTGCAGGGCCATCTCGATGCGCTCGTAGGCGTACTTGTCGTGCATGTAGTGGATGACGTTCAGCGCGTGGACGTACGTCTCGGCGAGCCAGTCCATCTGCTGGTCGAGCCGGGCCAGGACTTCGTCGTAGTCGAGCACCGCGCCGCCGACCGGGGTGGTGGCCGGGCCGACCTGGGCGCCGGTCAGCTCGTCCCGGCCGCCGTTGATCGCGTAGAGCAGCGTCTTGGCGAGGTTGACCCGGGCGCCGAAGAACTGCATCTGCTTGCCGACCTCCATCGCGGAGACGCAGCAGGCGATCGCGGTGTCGTCGCCGAAGCGCGGGCGCATCAGCTCGTCGGACTCGTACTGGATGCTGGAGGTGTCGACCGACACCCGGGCGCAGAACTCCTTGAATCCGCGCGGGAGTTGCGGGGACCAGAGGACGGTCAGGTTGGGCTCGGGCGCCGGGCCCAGGTTGTAGAGGGTCTGCAGGTAGCGGAAGGACGTCCGGGTGACCAGCGGGCGGCCGTCCGCGCCGATGCCGCCGATCGACTCGGTGACCCAGGTCGGGTCGCCGGAGAACAGCTGGTCATACTCGGGGGTGCGCAGGAATCGGACGATCCGCAGCTTGATGACGAAGTCGTCGACCAGTTCCTGGGCCTGACGCTCCGTCAGCAGACCGGCGTCCAGGTCGCGCTGGAGGTAGACGTCGAGGAAGGTCGAGGTCCGACCCAGCGACATCGCGGCGCCGTTCTGCTCCTTGACCGCCGCCAGGTAGCCGAAGTAGAGCCACTGGACGGCCTCGCGGGCGGTGGTGGCCGGGCCCGAGACGTCGTACCCGTAGGCCGCGGCCATCTCCTTGAGCTCGCCCAACGACCTTATCTGCTCGGCGAGTTCCTCCCGCTCGCGGATGGTCGACTCGACCAGGGCCGGATCGGTGGGCGCCGGGTCGAGCTCCGCCTTCTCGGCCCGCTTGGCGGCGATCAGCCGGTCCACCCCGTACAGCGGGACCCGGCGGTAGTCTCCGATGATCCGGCCGCGGCCGTAGGCGTCCGGGAGCCCGGTGACGACGCCGGCCTTGCGGGCGGCCAGGATCTCGGGGGTGTAGGCGTCGAACACGCCGTCGTTGTGGGTCTTGCGGTACTCGGTGAAGACCTTCGCCAGCTCCGGCGGGACGGGGTAGCCGTAGGTCCGCAGCGCGCCCTCGACCATCCGCCAGCCGCCGTACGGCATGATCGCCCGCTTCAGCGGGGCATCGGTCTGCAGGCCGACAATCAACTCCCTGTCCTGGTCGATGTATCCGGGCGCGTGCGCGGTGATGCCGGACGGGATGTCGTAGGCGATGTCGAGGACGCCCTTGGCGCGTTCCTCGGGGAAGCGGTCGGTGATCCGCCGCCACACCGCCTGGGTGCGCTCGGTCGGGCCGGCCAGGAAGGCGCTGTCGCCCTCGTACGGCGTGTAGTTGTGCTGGATGAAGTCGCGGACGTCGATCGCGTCCCGCCACAGGCCGCCCTTGAAGCCGTCCCAGGCGCCCGCGGTCCGTTCGTACTGCGTGGTGGTCATCGGGGGTGTCCTCTCTCAGGCCTGGTCGCCGTAGTACGCCTGGCGCATCAGCTGCTGCATGTCCGCGAGCATCGGCATCCGCGGGTTGGCCGGGGCGCACTGGTCCTCGTAGGCGTTCATCGCCTGCTGCGGCAGGGCCGCCAGGAAGGCCGCCTCGTCGACGCCCGCGTCCTTGAAGGAGCGCGGGATGCCGACCTTGTCGCGCAGTTCCTCGACCGCCGCCGCGAGGGACTCGACGCCCTGCTCGGGGGTGTCGGCCGGCAGGCCAAGCATCCGCGCGATCGCCTGGTAGCGCTCGGGGGCGAGGTAACTCCCGTACTTGGGCCAGCCGGTGACCTTGGCGGGTGCCGTGCCGTTGTAGCGGATCACGTGCGGCAGCAGTAGGGCGTTGGTCCGGCCGTGGGCGACGTGGAACGTCCCGCCGAGCGTGTGCGCCATGGCGTGCACGACGCCCAGGAAGGCCGATCCGAAGGCCATGCCCGCGATCGTGCCCGCGTTGTGCATCTTCTCCCGGGCGAGCGGGTTGTCCGGGCCGTTGGTGACGGCCTCCTCCAGGTGGTCGAAGATCAGCCGGATGCCCTGGAGGGCGAGGCCGTCGGTGAAGTCGTTGGCGTAGACCGAGACGTAGGTCTCGATGCAGTGGGTGAGCGCGTCGAAGCCGGAGTCGGCGGTGACGTTCTTCGGCAGGCGGGTGGTGAGCGCCGGGTCGACGATGGCCACGCTCGGGGTGAGCGCGTAGTCCGCGAGCGGGTACTTCTGGCCGGTGGCGGTGTCGGTGATGACGGCGAAGGGGGTGACCTCGCTGCCGGTGCCCGAGGTGGTCGGGATGCACACCAGCTTCGCCTTCTCCCCCAGGTCGGGGAAGGTGAAGGCGCGCTTGCGGATGTCGAAGAACTTCTCCTTCAGGTCCTTGAACTCCACCTCCGGGTGCTCGTACATCAGCCACATCACCTTGGCGGCGTCCATCGGCGAACCGCCGCCGAGGGCGACGATGGTGTCGGGCCGGAAGCCGCGCATCAGCTCGGCGCCCTTCACCACGGTGTCGATGCTCGGGTTGGGTTCGACGAAGTCGACGACCCGGACCTCGACGGGCTCGCGACGCCGGTCCAGGACGGCGCGGACCCGTTCCAGGTGGCCGATCTCCACCATCGTCCGGTCGGTGACGATCACGACCCGGTGCGCGTTCGGCATGCTGGCCAGGTACTTGACCGAGTTGCGCTCGAAGTAGATCTTCGGCGGGACCTTGAACCACTGCATGTTGGTGTTGCGCCGCCCGATCCGCTTGATGTTGAGGAGGTTCAGCGCGGAGACGTTGCCCGCCACCGAGTTGTGGCCGTAGCTGCCGCAGCCGAGGGTCAGCGAGGGCGTGAAGGCGTTGTAGACGTCGCCGATGCCGCCCTGCGAGCTGGGCGCGTTCCAGATGATCCGGCAGGCCTTGACCGCGTGCCCGAACTCCTCGACGAACGCCGCGTCCTCGGTGTGCACCGCCGCCGAGTGCCCGAGGCCGTTGAACTCGACCATCGCGCAGGCGAGTTCGACACCCTCCCGGCGGGAGGGGGCGGTCAGGACGGCGAGCACCGGGCAGAGCTTCTCGCGGGTCAGCGGCTCCCGCGGCCCGACCGCATCGCAGTCGACCAGGATCACCGAGGTGTCGGCCGGCACCTCGAAGCCGGCCGCCTCGGCGATCTGCGCGGCCGAGCGGCCCACCACGTCGGCGTTCAACCGCTCCCCGGCGCAGGAGGAGCCGTCGCCCGTACCGAACAGGTGGCGCTCCAGCAGCGCCTTCTCCTCCGCGTCCGCGTGGTACGCCTTCAGCTTCCGGAACTCGGCGAGCGCCGCGTCGCGGATCTCCGCGTCCAGGATCACCGCCTGCTCGGAGGCGCAGATCATGCCGTTGTCGAAGGACTTCGACAGCACGATGTCGTTCACCGCCCGCCGCAGGTCCGCGCTGCGCTCCACGTACGCCGGGACGTTGCCCGCGCCGACGCCCAGCGCCGGCTTGCCGCAGGAGTAGGCGGCCCGCACCATCGCGTTGCCGCCGGTGGCGAGGATGGTGGCGACGTCCGGGTGGTTCATCAGGGCGTGGGTGGCCGCCATCGACGGCTCCTCGATCCACTGCACGCAGTGCGCCGGAGCACCCGCGGCCACCGCCGCGTCCCGCACGATCCGGGCGGCCTCGGCCGAGCAGCGCTGGGCCGCGGGGTGGAACGCGAACACGATCGGGTTGCGGGTCTTGAGGGCGAGCAGGCACTTGAAGATCGTGGTCGAGGTCGGGTTGGTCACCGGCGTGATGCCCGCGACCACCCCGACCGGCTCGGCGATCTCCACGATGCCGTCGATCTCGTCCCGGTACACCACCCCGACCGTCTTCGTCCGGGCCATCACGTGGGTGACGTTCTCGCAGGCGAAGACGTTCTTCACCGCCTTGTCCTCGAACAGGCCCCGCCCGGTCTCCTCCACCGCCAGCGCGGCCAGCCCGGTGTGCCGCTCCAGCGCGGCCAGCGAGGCCTTCCGGACGATGTGGTCGACCTGCTCCTGGCTGAAGTCCGCGTACGCGGCGAGCGCGGTCAGCGCGTCGGCGACGAGCGTGCCGACGACGGTCTCCGGGCTCGGGGCCGCATCCGGGTGGGGGGCCGGGACGGCGCAGGGCCGCTCCTCGGTCTGCGGGCGACGGGGCATGGCTTCGACCACCTTTCGGTTCGTCATCAGAGCTCACCCGGGCGGATGTCCCGCCCGCGCTGCCACCTCCACCCTCCCCCGGCGGCCCCCGGCGGGGGCCCTGCCGAAGGGCCACACCCGGTGGCCGAAGGTCCCGTCTCCGGGGACCGCTGGTCCCGGCACCCGCCCGCGCCGCGCGACCTCCGGCGCCGCGAACACCGCGAACGCCCCGAACGCCGCGAACGCCCCGAACGCCGAGGCGGGCGGGGCGCCGACGCGTTCGTCGGTGCCCCGGCCGCCTCGGGCGCCGGTCCGGCTCAGTCGTGCGGTACGACCGCCACCGGCCCGTGCGCGTGGTGCAGCACGGCGTGGGCCACGCCGCCCAGCCAGGGCGCGGCCGCGTGCAGGCCGGACGTCCGGCGGCCCACCACCGTCAGCGCGGCGCCCCGGGACGCCTCCACCAGTGCCCGCCCGGCCGGCCACGCCGTCACCTCGGCC
Organism: Kitasatospora sp. NPDC094028; assembly: GCF_049543595.1. Taxonomy (NCBI): domain Bacteria; kingdom Bacillati; phylum Actinomycetota; class Actinomycetes; order Kitasatosporales; family Streptomycetaceae; genus Kitasatospora; species Kitasatospora sp. NPDC094028. Next base: position 124,716 of record NZ_JBMVFA010000025.1, read on the forward strand.
TCGACGCGGACGTCCGGGTACTTCTCCCGCCAGGGCGCCAGCGTGTCCTGGAGCCGCGTCAGCTCCGCCGCCGCCAGGGCCTCCCGGATCTCCCGCTGGTCCACCGGCCCCTCCGTCGTGTACGGCCCGTCCGGGAGTGTCCGGCTCTCCAGCGCCCGCAGGGTCGCGCCGCGCCCGGCGGCCTGCGCGAAGGCGAAGGAGAGCAGGTCGCCGCAGGGCCGCGAGCTGTCCAGCCCGACCAGCACGTCGCCGCCGGCGGCCCCCCGGCCGTCCGCCCCGGCCCGCACCAGCACCACCGGGCAGTGGGCGCGCGCCGCCGTTCGCAGCGCGATCGAGCCGACCAGCAGACCGGCGAACCCGCCGGTGCCGCGCGAGCCGACGACCAGCAGGCCGTCCCGCCAGCCGGCGGCGGCCAGCGCGTACGCCGGGTTGCCGGGCACGTGCCGGCAGCTGAGCTCCAGGCCCGGCAGGACGCCCACGATGTGGTCCCGGACGGCGAGCACCGCCTGCGGCAGCGGCTCGCCGGTCCCGTCCGGCTCCGCGGGCGCGAACTCCTCCTGCGCCCCGACGTGGAGCATGCACAGCGGCCGACCGCTGCGGTGGGCTTCCTGCGCGGCCCACTCGGCCGCGGCCCAGCTCGCTTCCGACCCGTCGACTCCGACCACTACGGCGTGCGACATGACGACGCTCCTCCCTCGTTCACCCGTCGCGGCGCGGTTGCACGCGACCCCCGGTGTTCCGCTCCACCCTCCCGGTCGCGCCGGGGAGGCCACAGGGGCCGAGCAGCCCTCCGGTGCGGCCCGAAGGTCCCGGCCCTTCCTCGTGCTGCTCCGAACGGCCCTGGTCCGCGGCCCGCGACCGGGACGTACGGCCCCGAAGAGGGGCCTCCCGGCCCTGCGTACGGGCGCCACCGCTGCCCCAGGCTGGCGGCACCTGCCCAACAGTGCAGGCACGCCCTGCGGGGCGAGCACGACGACGATTGGACGGATCATGACCGACAGTGGGCGCGCGACGAAGGCCTACCTGGTCGGCGGCGGCATAGCGAGCCTGGCCGCCGCGGCCTTCCTGATCCGCGACGGCGACTTCCCCGGCCGGAACATCCACGTCCTGGAGCAGCTCCCGCTGGCCGGCGGGTCGCTCGACGGCAGCGGATCCCCGGAGCGGGCCTACGTCACCCGGGGCGGCCGGATGCTGGAGGACGAGGCGTACACCTGCCTGTGGAACCTCCTGGAGACCATCCCCACCCTCGACGACCCGGCGGTCTCCGTGCGGCAGGAGATCACCGACTTCAACCGCGACTGGCCCACCCACGCCAGAGCCCGGCTGATCGACCGCGACCACCGCGTCCTCGACGCCTCCCGCCTCGGCCTCGACACCCGCGACCGGCTGGAACTGACCCGGCTGCTGGTGCTGCCCGAGTCGGTGATCGGCGCCCGCCGGATCGACGAGTTCTTCTCCGAGCACTTCTTCGCCACGAACTTCTGGGCGATGTGGCGCACCACCTTCGCCTTCCAGAACTGGCACAGCGCGATCGAGCTGAAGCGCTACTTCCTGCGCTTCCTGCAGGAGTTCCCGCGGATCCACACCCTGTCCGGCGTGCGCCGCACCCGCCTCAACCAGTACGACTCCATCGTCCGCCCGCTCACCGCGTGGCTGCTGGAGCGCGGCGTGGTCCTCGAGCACGGCGTCACCGTCACCGACGTCGACTTCACCGAGCGGGACGGTGTCCGCCGCGCGCAGCGCCTCCACCTGCTCCGTGACGGCGCCCCGGACAGCATCGAACTCGCCGAGCCGGACCTGGCGTTCATCACCCTCGGCTCGATGACCGCCGACGCGGCCCTCGGCGGCGACGACACCGTGCCCGAGCTGATCCGGGACAAGCGGGACGGCAGCTGGACGCTCTGGGAGACCCTCTCCCGCAAGGCTCCCGACTTCGGCCGGCCCGGCGTGTTCAACGGCAACACCGCCGAGGCCGTCTGGGAGTCCTTCACCCTGACGATGCGCAGCCCGGCCCTGCTGAAGCGCATCGAGGAGTTCAGCGGCAACGCCCCCGGCACCGGCGCCCTGATGACCTTCAAGGACTCGCCCTGGCTGATGTCGATCGTGGTCCCCCGCCCGCCGCACTTCGCCGGCCAGCCGGAGGGCGTGTTCACCCTCTGGGGCTACGGCCTCTTCCTGGACACCCCGGGCGAGCACACCGGCACCACCATGGCCGGCTCCACCGGGCAGCAGATCCTCACCGAACTCCTCGGCCAGCTCGGCTTCGAGGACATCGCGGACGAGGTGCGGGCGACCACGACCGTCACCACGGTGATGATGCCCTACATCACCAGCCAGTTCGCCCGCCGCGACGTCCACGACCGCCCCCTGGTCGTCCCGCACGGCGCCCGCAACTTCGCCTTCCTCGGCCAGTTCGTCGAGATCCCGGAGGACGTCGTCTTCACCGTCGAGTACTCGGTGCGCGGCGCGATGCACGCCGCCTACCGCCTGCTCGGGCTCGACCTGCCCGTGCCGCCGGTCCACCACGCGCTGACCGAGCCCGACGCCGTCCTCGGCGCCCTGCGGACCGCCTTCGCCTGAGCCCCCCCCCGGCATGCCGCAGCCCTCCCCGGATCGGCGATCCGGGGAGGGCTGCTTGCTGCCCGGCGGGGGGTGCTGTCCGACGGGTGCTGTCCGGCGAGGGGTTACACCCGGCGGGGGGTGCCGCCGGTGACAGCGCGGCCCCGGGGCAGTAAACGAAAAGCAGCGCCGGGAGCGGCCCCACCCGCTCCCGGCGCTCTGCCCGGCCCGGTCCGGCCCCCACGACCGACCGGGCCCCTCCCGCGTTACCGGTCCGCGGGAGTGATGAGGCCGTAGTGGCCGTCGTACCGGTGGTACAGGACGTTGCCGCGGCCGGTCGCGGCGTCCGTGAAGAAGACGAACGGCAGGCCGCCCAGGTCCAGGCGCGCGCCCGCCTCGGCGAGGGTGAGCGCGGGGGCGCCGGCGGGGGTCACCGGCAGGCCCGGGTCGGCGTCGGGCGCCGGGCCGGCCGAGGTGATCCGGTACTCCCCGGTGGCCGCGTCCCGGTGGACGACGCTCTCGTCGCCCGTCGCCGTGTCGGTGTACAGGTGGAAGTCGTAGTCCATCGCCTCCAGTTCGAACACCGCCGCCCAGGCGGTCTGCCGGGCGAGGCTGTAGGTCTTGTGCCGCACGACGCGGCGTTCCTCCGTGCCCAGCGCGCGGTGCTGCGGCCGGTCGTCCCGCCCGCCGGCCGCGGGCGCGGGCGCCCCGGCGTGGTGGCGGTGGTGCTGCCGGTGGGCCCGGACGCGGGCGATCCGGGCGTTGAGGCGGTCCTGGAGCAGGTCGACGGCCTCCTGCATGGTGGTGGCGGCGACCTGGGCCCGGACCGGCCGTCCGTTGAGGTCGATCACGGCCTGGGCGATCGACGGCCTGGCGACGGCGTGGTTGGCCTCCTGGGTGAGCTTCACCCGGGCCGCGAGGACCGGCTCGTCGAGGCGTTCGAGGACGGCGAGCAGCTTGGTCCGGGCGTAGTCCGGGGCGGCCAGGGAGACTTCGCCGCGGGTCGCCACCAGGACGTCGGTGGCGGGGCGGTGCTGCAGACGGGTCATCACGGTGCTCCTTTTGCGGGTGGTTCTCAGACTGTCGCGTGCCGGTCGGCCGGGCCGAGGGCTGAAGGTCCCTCCGGCAGTGCCTTCCGTCCCGGTCCGGCGGGCGCCGGCAGGGCACGGACGCTGGTGCCGGTGGTGCCGAGGACGGTGCCGAGGGCGTCGTCGAGGGGGCCGATGGCGGCGAGGCCGCCGGTCCGTTCGGCGAAGGCGGCGGCGGCCTCGGCCTTGGGCCGCATCGACCCTTCCGGCAGGTCCAGTTCGCGCAGCCGGCCGGGGGTGGCGGTGACCAGCGGGCCGGGGCGGGTCGCACCGTAGTGGGTGAACACGTGGGTCACGTCGGTGAGGATCAACAGGGCGTCGGCGTCGAGCTGTTCGGCGAGCAGCGCGGCGGCCAGGTCCTTGTCGACGACGGCTTCGACGCCGCGTACCCGGTCGGTGTCCGGATCGCGGGTGACCGGGACACCACCGCCCCCGGCGGCGATCACCACGGCTCCGGTCGCCAGCAGGGCGCGGACGGCGGGGAGTTCGACGATCGCCTTCGGCTGCGGGGAGGGAACCACGCGGCGCATGCGCGCACCGTCGCGCGCCGTGGTCCAGCCGCGCTCGATCTCCATCATCCTGGCCTGGTGATCGGTGAGTTGCCCGCCGATGAACTTGCCCGGCCGCTGGAAGGCGGGATCGTGGGGGTCGACCTCGGTGTGGGTCACCAGTGCGGTGACGGCGCG